>NZ_LFJB01000009.1:0-176993 GCF_006658625.1 Bradyrhizobium sp. UNPF46 | reverse complement strand
TTTGGATGAATCGTCATCGCGCTTTAGGTTGTTGTTTGCGCATGATCTTTCCGGAAAACCGCTTCGCACTTTTCCGGATCATGCTTCAGCCCCTCTTCTGCCGGGCTTCAGTGGATTCGACCCACCAGAAGAACAGCCCGGCACCGATTGCCAGTGCGGCGAACCAGACGATGTCGGGAACGTTCGTCACGTCCGGGAGGCGAATCTTGCCCAGCGCCCAGATGTTGAGCACGTGGGTCTTCAGCCAGTCGAAGCTCAGCGCGTAGAGGATGGCGCCGACGACCATACCGAGCGCGCCGATCAGAGCATGAACGCTTCCGGTTGCAATGGCGCCGAGCGCCGTTCCAGGACAGTAGCCGTAGACCACCATGCCGACGCCGAACAATGCGGCGCCGAGCGCGACCGCCAGCATGTTGGCATCCTTCACGTAGTATTTCGTGTTGCCGGTATCGACGAGCAGCAGCACGCCGATGCCGCCGACCACGATTGCCGTGCCCATCACCTTCAGCACGGTGAAGTCGCGCAACCGGAATTGATTCTCGATCACGTTACAACTCGTCACCTTGCCTCGCTGCAGGAGGAAGCCGAAGGCTGCACCCATCAGGACCGGACCGAGGATTGTCATCATTGTGGCCATCCCAATTCTCCTCACCGCGTACGGAACATGAGGGCGGAGATAGCGAGTCCCGTGGCGAACATGACCGCCAGGAACAGCCAGCTCGAGACCGCAAGCTGCAAGCCGCCGGAGATGCCGTGCCCGCTGGTGCAACCGCCGGCAAGCCGGGCGCCGTACATGATCACGACGCCACCGAGGAACGCGGCGACGAAACGTTTCGTAACTGACGGGCCGAACCGCTCCTTCCAGACATCAGGCACGAGCTCGAGCCGCCACGTACCCGATATCATCGCCGAGAGGAACGCGCCGAGCGGTATGCCGACGAGGAACCAGACGCCGTAGTCCCACTTCAGCGGCATGCTCTTCCAGTAGGAATTCTGCGCCACAGCCTCCGGCCCGACCACCGGCACAGCGAACAGTGAGGCGATGCGCGAATAGGCGGTGGTGACGCCGAGCGGATCCCCGAATACCGCAAAAGCAACCCAACTCAACAGCCCTATTCCGGCGCCGACGAGATAGGGCGACCAGTCGATACGCGCGGCGCGCGGCGCTTCGCGAACGTAGCCTTCCGTGATGGCGGTCATGTGCGTTTCCCCGGGACGGCGGCAGTCTACCCGCGTTCCTGCGGCTCGATCGGCTCGCATCGTGGAAAATCATATTCAAGGATTTAGATTTAGCAATCTCTAAAATATAAAATCACGCGCCCGATGCCGGCGACTTTGCCGCTTGGTGCGGCCGCGGCATGCCGGCACGGTCGACGAGCAGATCGGTCAACCCTGCGCCCAACCACATGCCGCCGAGCACGAGCCAGGCGGTGAGCGCGAAGACCGAGGCACCGGTGACGCCGGCGCCGACCGCGCAGCCGCCCGCGAGCATCGCGCCGAAGCCCATCAGCACGGCCCCGAGCAGATAGCGCCGCATACCGAGCCCGTCAGAGAATCCCTCGAGCTTCAGTTCATGGCTACGCGCCGCGGCCAGAAACGAGCCGAGAAAAACACCGGGGACGATGCCGAGGTCGAAGCCGAGCCGGAGCTGCGCGCTGTTGAGCACCAGCATCAGCACCTCGGCCGACGGTCCGCTGAAGGTGAGGCTCTTCAGCGTCACCGGCGCGAAGGAGGCCTGCGACAGCTGGTAGGTGAAGAGCCAGCCGGCGACGACGGCCGCCCCGGTTGCAAGCGCGGCAAGGATCAGCCGGCGTGGCAGCTGGCTGCGAAAGGCGAAGGACAGGCCCGCAATCAGCCATACGGCTCCGAAGGCGAGCTTCTCGGGCGTGCCGGCGCCGAACATCGCCATGATGTCACGCGACGGGCCGCCATCGACCAGCCACAGATTGGTCACCCATTCGCGCGCGGGCGACAGCAGGCCGCGATAGGAAGCTTGCGCGGTCACCGCGAACACCAGCCCCGACAGCAAGGCCCGGAGATTGCCGTTGGCCGAGAGCACCAACAGCCGGCTGGCGCAGCCTCGCGCCAAAATCATCCCGCAACCGAACATCACCCCGCCGAGAAGCGCGCCGGAAATGCTGCCCTGCTGTGCGAGCTGGCGCGCCTCGGAGACGTCGAGCCAGCCGAGCGCGACCAGGCCTTGCGTGCCGACCAGCGCCGCGGCGAAGGTCAGGAGCCAGACCGCAAGGCGCGGCCCGCCCTCGCCGCGGGAGAATTCAACGGCTGCGGCGCGCAGGCAGAAGCGGCTGCGCTGCGCGAAGAATCCGAACAGGCCGCCGACCACGAGGCCGCCGAGCCATGACAGCCGGTCTTCACCCAAGAGATCGATGATCGACGTCAGCACGTCCGCCTCGGCTGTTCCTGCGCGCATGCGAGTCTAGCGATCCCCGCGCCGCGTCCCATGAGGCAGATCAAGGCTCGGCGCCGCCGCATGCCGGAACACAGCGGCTTCAAGGGCGCAAATAGGCAAATCCCTGCTGTTGCAGCTCGGCGAGCCGCACCACGCCGCCCTTCTCGGCCACCACGAAACCGGGCGTGAGATCGTCCAGCTTGACGCCTTGCGCCTTCATGGTGTTGGCGCAGGCGTCGAAGCCGACACCGGCATCGACGAGCTTCGTCATCATCGCAATCGTGTGGTCCTGGGCCGCGAGCGCGTGGAAAGCGCGCAGCGCCGGCCCATGCACGACCAGCCTGATGTCGGCCTTGCCGGGTCCGCCGACGCCGTCGACGTGGTTCTGCAGATTGCCCAGAACGAAGACGACGCGATCGGCATCGGCGAGATGATAGGCGACGCGCTGACGCGCGGGCGTTTCCGTCGCCGCGGATGCCTGGCGCATCGTGAAGGCGCCAAATAACCCGGCAAGGCTCGCGCGAAGCATGGATCGACGCTGCATGGTCCCCCTCCTATCGTGTCTGCTTGATGAACTCAGCGATGCGGTCGGCGACGTCTTCCGCGAACAGGTCGCGGAAGAAATGATCGGCATCCTCGATCTTGTCGAGCTGAACCCTGCCCCCGCTCGAAGCGGCAAGCGGCGCGAAGGCAGCGGCCACATCGGGCACCACGCTGTCCTTGGTCGCGGCGAGCACCAGCACCGGCAGCTTCACGCGCGCCACGAGAGCGGCCGTGTCCTGACCGGCATCGGGACCGTAGAACGACGCAAATGCGCGGGCGGATGCCACGGCATTGCGACAATAGATGAAGCCGGGGACGTCCATCCACTCCCCGCCGCGGCCCGCCGCAACCGCTTTCGTTGCCAGCTCCAGAAACGGTTCGAGCGGCTTGCCATAGGTCTTGGCGTAGGAGGCGCGCAAATCGGCCTCGGCTTTTGCGGTCACCGGCGCCAGCAGCACCGCGCCCGCGACCTGCGGGGTGCCGCTGGCTGCGAGATAGCGCGCGACCTGGTTGCCACCGCGCGAATGGCCAAACGCGAAGACCAGCCGGGACACGTCCCTCGCCCGCGCGACCCAGGCGCCGATCTCGGCAACCGCATCCTCGGCGACATGGTCATGCCGCACGGCGCAGTCATACATGCCCTTGCGGCGATCGAGCCCGAGCGACAGCGTATGGGCGAGCGAGGCGATGCCGCGCTGCTCCAGCGCCTTGGCAACGCCCTGAATGACCTCCATGTCCTTGTGCGCGAGCGTGCCGTGGGTCATCACGACGAGCGGCGTGTCCGATGTCATCGTGCCGGGCGTGCGCAGCGTCGCGAGCGTCGCGCGGCCGTCGACCGACAGTTCGAGCTCCTGCTCGGCCGCGCGCGCGGGCACCGCGAGCGTCAGCAAGACCGTCAGTCCCAGCAACCAGCGCATCGAGAGCTCTCCTCACCGCTCGGACAATCTCACATGATCCTGTGGGTTCATGCACAACCGCTTCCACGTCGTCATGGCCGGGCTCGTCCCGGGCATGACGAGTTTGAGGTTCCAGCACACCGCATCAACACGAGTCGCATATGCGATTGCCCTCCCCTACGGCCGGACAATCGTCCAGTTCTTCTCCGCCAAATCCATCAGCGCGGCAACCCCGACCTGGGTGACGCTGACGCCCTCGATCAGCGGCGGTCGCCTGTCCTCCTTCGCCGCCAGCGTCTCCAGCGTGTTGCCGCAGGCGATGAAGCTCACATTGGGCATCGATTTCAGGAAGTTCACCAGCCGCTCCTTCACCGGCGAGCGGTCCGCGAGCAGCATGTCGAGGCCGCCGTTGAAGGCGACGACCACGATTTCGACGTCCTCGCCCTGCCCGGAATAATGCCGCGAGACGTTGGCGGCGACATCGAGCACGGCGCGCATCTTGACCGGGTCGTCGTCGCTGATCTGCAGCGCGAGCCTGTGAGGCTCCGCCGCCCGGGTCACGGCCGGATGGATCGCGACGAGCAGGCCGGCCGCGAGAGCCGCGCGCAGCAGCGTGCGGCGGCTCGCCCGGCCGTATTTCACTCCACGCCCCGCGACTTCTTCTCCTTGCCGTCCTCGGGCGTGACGTCGATGGCGGCAGCGCGCCCGGTGATCTTCACCGGGGCGATGCAATCCTTCATGCAGGGGTCTTTCCGCCAGAACGACTTCTCGCTGATGGCGCGGTCGTCCATCACAAAGCCCTGCTCGTTCGGCATCTTGATCGTGGCAAGGGTCTTTCTGTTCAGCTCGAAGTTCTGATCGGTGACGACGTCGTTCAGATACAGGACGTAAGCGACCAGCGCGTAATATTCATCGACCGACAAGGATCCCGTATTGCCATAGGGCATGGCGTGCCTGACGTAGTCGAACACGGTGGAGGCATAGGGCCAGTACGAGCCCACCGTCTTGACCGGATTGTCCGACGTCAGCGAGCCCTTGCCGCCGGCCAGCACCGGCCAGCGGCCGTTGCCCTCGCCGAACTCGCCGTGGCAGGTCGCGCAATTGTCCATGAACAGTTTTTCGCCCTGCGCGACGGTGCCCTTGCCTTCCGGCAGGCCCTGCCCGTCCGGGCGCACGTCGATATCCCAGCCGCGGATCTCGTCCGCGGTCGGCGCGCGGCCGATGTGATAGCGCGGGCCGCCCTTGGCATCCGCCTTCTGCTGCGCAAGCGCCGGCGCGCCCAGCACGCAGGCCGTCAGCGCCACTGCAATGAGCTTAAGCGACTTCGACATTCTCGACCTCACCATTGGCCTGCACATGCCAGGTCTGGATGCCATTGTTGTGATAGATGGAGTTGACGCCGCGGATCTTGCGCAGCTCGGCCTTGCTCGGCTGCACGTAGCCGGTCTCGTCCTGCACGCGCGATTGCAGCAGCAGCGGCTCGCCGTTCCAGTCGAACTCGTAGTAGAAGCGCGTCAGCGCCTTGTCGAGCACGGGCCCGTCGAGCCGCGCCGGCCACCAGTTGCGGCCGCCGTCGAGCGACACGTCGACGCGCTTGACCTTGCCGTTGCCGCTCCAGGCCAGCCCCGACACGATGGTAAAGCCCTTGCCGTGCCTGATCGGCGCCTGCGGGCTCGGGCTCGTGATCACGGACTTGGCGTCCATCGACCAGGTGAAGCGGCGCGCCTTGCCGTTCGGCATGAGGTCCGTGTATTTCGAGGTCTCCTCGCGGGTGTGCCAGGGCTGGTCGCCGACCTTGATGCGGCGCAGCCATTTGACCCAGAGATTGCCCTGCCAGCCCGGCACGACCAATCGCATCGGATAGCCCTGCTCGGGATAGAGCGCCTCGCCGTTCATCTTGTAGGCGATGATGCAATCGTCGAGCGCCTTCTCAATCGGCAGGCTGCGGTCCATCGCGGCGGCATCGGCGCCTTCGACCAAGAGCCATTTGCCGTTGGTCTTGACACCGGCCTCTTCCAGCAGCGTGCGCAGCGAGACGCCGGTGTACTGCACGCAATGGATCATGCCGTGGGTGAACTGGCAGCCGTTGAGCTGGGCGCCACGCCATTCCATGCCCGAATTGGCCGCGCACTCCATGAAGTGGATGCGGTTGACGCGCGGATAGCGCTTCAGCTCGTCCAGCGTGAGAATGAGCGGTCGCTCGACGAGGCCATGGATCATCAGGCGATGATCGGCCGGATCGACCTCCGCGATGCCGCCGTGATGGCGTTCGAAACAGAGCCCGTTCGGAGTGATGATACCTTCGAGCTCGTGCAGCGGGGTGAAGCTCACCGAGGATTCGCGCGAGGCGGTCAGCCATTCGACGTCGCGCCGCACCACGTCCTTTTCGAATTTCGACGGCTTGCCGTAGGGCCGCACCGCGACGCCCTCGCCGAGCGACCTGGTCCATTCCGGGACGTTGGGCGGCTGGTTGGCGGGATTGCCGCCGGCGGCAGCCGGCCTTGCCAGCATCGTGGCCGCGACGCCTGCGCCGGCGGCCAGGAAGCTGCGACGGGATTGGCTGTCTGTCTTCGACATCGCTTGTTACGCTCCGGTGACTTTGACGGCCCGGTTGGGCTCGAGACGAACGGTCTTCTGCCGCGTCAAATAGTTCGCGACGACGTCCCAGATCGGCGGCCCCTCGGTGCCTTCGTTGACGCTGGCCCAGCCCGCGACCTGATACTCCCTGGCGGGATCGATCGGCGCACCGGTCTTGACCATCTGCATGTCCGAGATGCGCTGCCCTTGCGGCTTGGCGACGTCGATCGCGTAGGACAGCCCGCCGATCCGCACCATGTCGCCGCCCTGCTGGTAATAGGGATCGACGTTGAAGAGATTGTCGGCGACGTCCTCGATGATCTCCTTCAGCCGCGCGCCGGTCATGCCCATGCGGTAGACCGCGGGATAGGTGATCGCGGTGGCGTTGGTGACGTCCTCGAAGGTGATGTCCTGCCCCGGCAGCACGCTGGTGCCCCAGCGGAAGCCGGGCGACAGCGCGATCTCGGCGTCACGCTCCTGCAGCAGGGCCTGGCAGATCAGGTCGTCGAACGTGCCGTTGAAATTGCCGCGGCGGTAGAGCAGCGAGTCGGTCTTGCCGAGCACTTTGGCGAGATCGGAGGCGAAGGGCTTGCGCACCGCGGCGATCCTGGCGGCCATCTCGGCGTCCGCACTGATCACGTCGGAGAACAGCGGAATCAGCTTGTACCTGTAGGCCTTGACCTCGCCGTCGCGGACGTCGAGATCGAGCCGCGAGACGAACTTGCCGGACGAGCCCGAGGCGATCAGCAGGGTCTTGCCGACCTTCACCGCCTCAGGCAGCGCGTCATGAGTATGTCCGGTCAGGATGACGTCGATGCCCTTGACGCGGCTCGCAAGCTTGCGATCGACGTCGAAGCCGTTGTGCGAGAGCAGCACGACGAGCTGCGCGCCGCCCTTGCGGGCCTTGTCGACCTGCGCCTGGACGTCCTCCTCGCGCACGCCGAACGACCAGTTCGGAATCATCCAGCGCGGATTGGCGACCGGCGTATAGGGGAAGGCCTGGCCGAGCACCGCGATCTTGACGCCGCCGCGCTCGATCATGGTCGAGGCGTCGAACGCCGCCTCGTTCCATTCGGTGTCGCGGATGTTGAGGCCGAGGAACGGGAAGCCGAGGCCTTCGATGGCCTGCTTGACCCGCTCGGTGCCATAGGTGAACTCCCAATGGCCGGTCATGGCATCGGGCTTGAGCAGCGCCATGCAATCGATCATGTCCTGGCCGCGCGTCTTCAGCGACGACCACGAGCCCTGCCAGGTGTCGCCGCCGTCGAGCAGCGCGACCTTGTCGCCGCGCTCGGCGCGGATCGCCTTGATCACGGTCGCGGCGCGATCGAGGCCGCCGATCTTGCCATAGCTCTTGGCCAGCGCCTCGAAATCCTCCGAGGTCAGGGCATAGGCCGCCGACGAGCCGGGCGCGATGCCGAAGCGGGCGAGAAACTCCTTGCCGGTGACGTGCGGCGGCAAGCCCTTGGCCTCGCCGACGCCGAGATTGGTCGAGGGCTCGCGGAAATACAGCGGCATCAGCTGGCCGTGAATATCGGTCACGTGCACCAGCGTGACGTTGCCGAGCGGCTCGAATGCCAGCAATTCCTTCTCGGTCAGGCGCTGCTGGGCGACCGCCCGGGTCAGGCCGGAGCCTGTGCCGGCCAGCGCGGCCGTGGCCGCGGCGACCTGCATGAATTCGCGGCGAGAGATCATGCGCGATGCTCCTGGAAACCGTGGTTAGTTGCGCACCGAGGGCGTCTCGACCGGCAAGCCGATGCCGCGCCAGGCGACATAGAGCTCGAGCGCGAGGAACTCGTCCGAGAGCGGCTTGAACGGCTCGGCGCGCACGTCGAACATGCAGCCTTCGAAGCGCTCGTGCAGCGGCACCAGGCGCTGGTCGCGCAGCCGGTAGGTCGGAAAGCCGTTGGTCTGGCCCTGGCTCAGGAAGTCGGCGCGCATGAACTTGCCGTTGTTGCGCTCATGGCAGGACTCGCAGGCAAGATCGAGCTGGCCATAGCGCGTGTAATAGATCTGCTTGCCGCGCTCGAACCAGGGCGACATCGGCCCGTCGGTCTTCACTGCCACGGGCATGCCGTGCGACTGGTAGCGCACGAAGGTGGTCATGTCGGTCAGCTCACGGGATTTGAATTTCCAGGGCTCCGCCTTCATGTGCTCGCTGCGGCAGATGTTGATGCGCTGCTCGAGATTGACCGGCTTCTTCAGCTTGTCGTCCCATTTCGGCATGGCGGCGCCGACGCCCTTCATGCTGGTCTCGGCCTCGCCGTGGCAGCTCATGCAGGACTTGCCCTCGCTGCCTTCCGCCTTCTTCCAGGCGTCGGCCGCGCGCTCCACCGCGAGGAATCCCGGGTTTTCGAGGTCGTCGTCCTGCAGCGCGCGGGTCTCCTTGCTGCGGAATTCGTAGCCGGAGATGATGGTCTTGAAGACGTGGCCGGGCGGCGCCGCAACGCCCTTGCGCTCGGCGTCGTCCGCGACCGCGAGGGTCGCAACCGACGCGGCGGCCACGACCAGAGCGGCCAACCCAAGATATCGTCGCGCCATCGGTGCCTCCCTCAATGCGCCGCGCGCATCATGCCTTGAGCGCAATCTTCTCTTCGGCCGCGATCACCGAGCCGTCGTCGTCGGTCCAGGCGAACTTGAAGGTTCCGGCCTCGTCGATCCTGGCGTCGAACTGGATGTAGGGATTGGCCGAGATCGCCGGCTCCAGCGCGCACGAGAACACCGGCTTGCCGTTGAACTCGCAGGCGAACTTGTTGATGATCTTGCGCGGAATGGTCTTGCCCTGCGCGTCCTTGCGCTGGCCCGATTCCATGACGTGCGAGACCAGGGTCTTGATCTGGATCACCTCGCCCTTGGCCGCTTCCTTGGGGAGCTTGATGCGCGGTTTGTCTGCCATTGTTCCTCTCCTGAAGCCTTTAGCCGCCGCAGCCGCCGATGGTGACCTTGACGGTCTTCTGCTCCGTGAACAGCGACCCGTCACTCATCTTCGCGACCGCAATCACGTTCTGCGTGGTCGCGAGCCGGATCCGGATCGAGGCTTCGGCCTTGCCGGACAGCGGCGTGAACGACAGCGTCGCCACGCCCGCGTTCGGGTTGCCGTCGGCGAGGATCATGACGTCCTTGACGTAGGAGTCCGCGGTCATCGGGCTCTCGACGTTGATCGACAGCGGAACGGTGTTGCCGTTCTCCGCGATCTCCGGCAGGTCGAGCGAAATCTTGCCCTTCACCGGCTGCTTGCCGCCAGTGAACTTCTCGATCCACTTCGCCGCGTCGCCCGTCACTTCGGCATCCGCCGCCATGGGCATCAGCGTCAGCATGACGAAGCCGCCCCCGAGCGCAAATGCCTGCCGTCGATTGATGGCTTTCATTCCTGATCCTCCTCGCCGTCAGTTCAGCGTCTTGAGAAAAGCGATGACGTCCTCGACCTGCGCGGCCGTCAAAATGGACTTGCCGACGAATTCCGGTCGCACCCGGCTGAGGCCGTCGTTCCTGAAGAACGCCGGCATGACCGTGTTGGTGAAGATGCGCTTGGGGTCGGCGACGATGAGGCGGAGTTGCGCCTCGCTGTAGCGGCCGGCGACGCCGTCGAGCGACGGGCCGAACTCGCCGTGGAACTCCTCCGACTTCAGGCTGGTGACCTGATGGCAGGCCAGGCAATTGCCGAGCGTGCGCGTCAGGAACACCTTCTTGCCGGCGGCGGCATCGCCGGGCGCGCCGGTCAGGGATTTGGGCAGGGAGTCGTTGACGACATCGAGCTTGATCGGCTCCTTGACGGCCTCTTGCGCGAGGCCGGCACTGGCCGACAGACAAAGTGCAAACGCAGCCGCAAGCGAGCGCCGCATGTTTCCTACCCTTATCGCGGGGTGACGCCCGCTTTCGACCACGATGGACTCACGGTCCATCAAATTCAGTTATTATGATATGTTCATATGAATGGCAGCGTCAAGCGAAATTCGCTGGACGCGTCCCATCAGCCGTTGGCAGCGAGGAAATCCCGGAACGAGCCGCGCTCATAGGCGCGCTCCCGCACGAAGCGGAACATCGCCAGGAAGTGCGGCGGCTTGAGATAACCGGGTGCCCGCGCCACCTCGCGCGCCATCGCGTCTTTCGCTTGGAGGCCATCCACGGACGGCGGAAAGAACTGGAAGGTGGGCGTGAAGCGGATGCCGTATTTCCGGGCGAGGTCCTTCTCCGCCAATTCCTCGCGGTCGAAATCGGTCACCTTGCGCGAGCCGATCAGGTTGAGCTGCAATACCTCGAAATTGTCGCGGATATAACCGGCGATGCCGGCATCGGCAAAATTCACCAGATGCGTCTCGCGGCAATAGGGACAGCCGCGCAGCTCCCACATGATGGCGAGGCGCTTGCCGCCGGCCGCGGCGCTCTCCAGATCCTCGCGCAGATCGAGGAAGCTCTGCAGGAACCAGGGCTCGTGATAGAGCCCGTCTTCTCCCACGGCGGGCTCGGCCGCCGCCGCGCCGCGGCCGGCCAATGCCGCGCCGGCGACTAACGAGAGAAGACCGCGTCGCGTCGGCGTGCGAAGCGACAACAGGCTTTCGGGCGTCGGAAGATCTTGCGCGCTGCTCATTTTCATTATGATATTCGAATACACGAATGTGACAAGGAGTTCCGATCTTGCGCTGCACCATCGTGCTGCTGGCCTGGCTCGCCTCGAGCGCACTCGCGTTTGGTGCGGAGGCTGAAAAGCCAGCGGATTTCGTCTCGGCGATGGCGCCGATCATGGCCAATCTGCGCACGGCCGCGAGCTATGCGCGCACCGGAAACGTCGCGCTGGCGCAGATCGAGACCGACGAGGCCGTCGCCCGGTGGAAGCAGCTCGCCCCGAACGCGCCCGGCCTCCTGCCCGCTCATCCGCCAGCCGATGTGTCGGGATTTCTCGACCGGGGGCGCGACCAGCTCACGACGATCGCGGGCGCGCTGGACCGCGGCGACAATGCCGCCGCCGGCCGCGAGCTGCTTGCGATCCGGCAGGCTTTTCACGCGCTCCGGCGCCAGGCGGGCCTCTACGATCTCGGCGATTGCATCTTCGAGATCGCGCCCGCCATGGAAACGTTGCGGGTTGCCGCGATCAGGTACGGCGACCAGCCGGCATCGGCGAACGCCGAAGGGACTGTCGCCGCCGCAAGCGCATTCCGCGATCGGCTCCAACGCTGCAGCGAATGGGCAAATGGCGAGATCGCCGCTCAAGGCGAGTTTCGCCGTCTGATCGACGGCGCCATCGCCAGCAGCGGCGAGATCGCACATGCCGCGATGGCGGGTGACGGTCCCCTCGTGCATCGCTACCTCATCGAGCTGCAGTCCTTCGCCCAGTTGCTCGACTTCCGCTACGGCTAGAGCGTTTTCGAGCGAAGTGGACACCGGTTCGCGTGAAGAAAACGCGTCAAAACAAGAATCTAGAGCTTCAGTTCTGATTCAATCAGAACCGAAAATGCTCTGGGCTCAGCCGATGCTGGTCAAAACGGGGAATTGCTCGAGCAGCCATTCCGAGACCGCGGGCATCAAGCCGGTCAGGAACATCAGACCGGTGGCGACCAGGAAGGCGCCCATCGTCTTCTCGATCAGACCGAGATGCCGGCGCAGGCGGCCGAGCGCGGCGATGAAGCGGCCGGTGAAGGCCGCCGCGATCAGGAAGGGAATGCCGGTCCCGACCGAATAGGCGAGCAGCAGCAGCGCCCCTCGCCCGGTCGTGTCCTCCGAACCCGCCATCAAGAGCACGGCTGCGAGGATCGGGCCCGCGCAGGGCGTCCAGCCGAATGCAAAGGCCAGCCCCATGACGAAGGCCCCCGCCACGCCGGCCGGGCGGTTGTCGACCTGCACGGTGGCGCTGCGATAGAGCAGCGGGATCCTGAGCAGCCCGAGAAAGTGCAGGCCCATGACGATGATCAGCCCGCCCGCGACGATGCCGAGCGTCGACAGATGCGCGGAGACGAAGCGTCCCGCGATCGAGGCCGTCGAGCCGAGCGCGATGAAGACCAGCGAAAAGCCCGCCACGAAGGCCAGCGCAGAAATCAGGATACGTGGCCGCAGATCCGGCCTGTCGCCAGACAGATCCGTGACCGAGACGCCGGCCATGTAGCACAGGAAGGGTGGGACCAGGGGCAGGATGCAGGGCGACAGAAACGACAACAGGCCTGCGACAAAGGCCGCGCCCAGCGTGACGTCCAAGGTCATTTCCGCCCCATCCCTAGCACATATACGAATTTAATGATATAAAGCGCCGAGAACGTCTGGAAAGCAAGCCCGCCAGGCAAACCCGAAAAGGCCCGGTTACGCAGCATGAACAGAATCGTCGTTTTGCTTGCCCTCGCCATCGGGCTCGCGCTGCCCACGACCGCATCGCGCGCCGCCGAGCTCGTCATGTTCGAGCGGCCCGGCTGCGCCTGGTGCGCGCGCTTCGACGCCGAGATCGGGCCAATCTACGGCAAGACCGGGGAAAGCCGGACCGCACCGCTGCGCCGGGTCAACCTGAGCGGCCCCCTTCCCGCCGATCTCGCCGGAATCGATCCGGGTCCCTTCACGCCGACCTTCGTCGTGGTACAAGAGGGCCGCGAGATCGGACGCATTCGCGGCTATCCGGGGGATGCCTTCTTCTTCGGCCTGTTGGACCGAATCCTGTCAAGCACGGGATCGGAACCGGAGAAGTCGTGACCGGTCTTGCCGATTTTGCTGAGAGGAACTTGACGCGATGCCGTTGCCGAAGCTGAAGGAGATCGAGGGCTCCGCCGAACTCGAGCAGATGATCGAGAAGGCGCGCGAGGCCAGCGACATGCTCAAGGCGCTCTCGCACGAGTCCCGATTGCTGCTGCTCTGCATCCTCGCCGAGGGCGAGAAATCCGTGACCGAGCTCGAGCAGTTCCTGGGCGAGCGGCAATCGACCGTCTCGCAGCAGCTTGCGCGGCTCCGGCTCGATCGGCTGGTGACGACCCGGCG
Organism: Bradyrhizobium sp. UNPF46; assembly: GCF_006658625.1. Classification (NCBI taxonomy): domain Bacteria; kingdom Pseudomonadati; phylum Pseudomonadota; class Alphaproteobacteria; order Hyphomicrobiales; family Nitrobacteraceae; genus Bradyrhizobium; species Bradyrhizobium sp. UNPF46. The sequence continues at coordinate 163,616 of NZ_LFJB01000009.1, read as the reverse complement.
CGACGGCAAGACCATCTACTACAGTCTCGCGAGCGAAGACGTCCGCAAGATTCTCACCGCCGTTTACGACGTGTTCTGCGAGCCGGTGCGCCGGCGCCGGCGGTAGTTTCTTCCGCGCTAGCTTTTCGCGCCCCACCGGCGCAGACTACCCGCGGGCTAACCAAGAAAAGAAGCGGGAGGAATGCTGAGCCCTTCGATCATAGCCTTTGCGTGCGGGCTCACCGCCGGCGCCGTGCTCGGCGTTGCCGGCCGAGCCGGGCGCTTCTGCACGCTGGCAATGCTCGAGGACGCATTCTTCGGATCGGACTATCGCCGGCTGAAATCCTTTGCGCTGGCCGCTGCGGTCGCGCTGCTCGCGACCCAGGCGCTTGCCGCGTTCGGCATCGTCGATCTGTCGCGCTCGATCTACCTCACGGCGTCGATCGGCCTTGGCGGCGCGATCCTTGGCGGGCTGATGTTCGGCGTCGGCATGGCCCTGGTCGGCACTTGCGGCTTCGGCACATTGGTACGCGTCGGCGGTGGCGACCTGCGTGCCATCGTGGTTTTTCTCGTGCTCGGCCTGTCGGCGCTCGCCACCATGCGCGGCATCACTGGCATGCTGCGGCTGATGCTGATCGAGCCGTTATCGGTGCGGCTGCCCGAGGGAAGCACCCAGACATTGACGTCGCTGCTCGGCGCCGGCGGCACGATGCGCGCGATCCTCGTCGTGGCCATTTCCGCCGCGCTCGCCTTCTGGGCCCTTGCCGATGGCAGGCTGGTGCGGTCGCCGCGGCTGCTGGCCTCCGGCCTTGCCGTCGGCGCCGCAATCGCGTTCGGCTGGTTCGCGACCGGATGGCTCGCCGACGATGAGTTCGATCCCGCGCGGGTCTCCTCGCTCACCTTCGTAGCGCCGCTAGGTGACGCCATTCTCTACATCGCCACCTTCTCCGGCGCGCGGCTCAATTTCGGCATCGGTTCGGTCGCTGGCGTCGTCGCAGGCTCGTTCGCCGCCGCGATGCTCGCGCGCGGCTTCCGCTGGGAGGCCTGCGACGACGCGCGCGAGCTGAAGCGTCACATGATCGGCGCGCTGCTGATGGGCATCGGCGGCATCATGTCGATGGGCTGCACCATCGGCCAGGGCCTGAGTGCGTTTTCGACGCTCGCGATCTCCGCGCCCATCACGATGTTGGCCATCGCCTGCGGCGCACGGCTCGGGCTCGAGTTCACGATGACCGGCGAGTGGCTGCCGGCCGTGCGCAGACTATTCGGGGCCTCGACCTGACGGGTTCGCCGTCAGTGAGACGGCGCGCGCACCGTAAGCTCGGGCGCGCGCACCGTGAGCTCGTAGGTGACGCCGTCGGGCAGAAAGCCGCCGAGCCAGTTGTAGCCTCTCTTCTCAAGCTGCGGAAACAGGAACAGCGGCTCGCGGCTGAGAAACGCCGTCAGCGTTTCTCCGGCCGCAAGCGTCTCGGCCGCGGCGAGGATCCTGGTCATCGGCTCCGGCGGATCGAGCTCCCTGGTGTCGAGCCGCAGCTTCGAGTCCGGCCATTTGGCACTGGGCTGTACTTTCGTTGCCAGGACCTCGGCGGGCACGCCGGTCGGCGTGAACAACACCTGCCAATCGCCGCCACCGATCTCCGTCGCGGAATGGGCAAAGCCTCTGCCGGCCATCACATCGAACAAGGGCACGGGCTTGAACGGCGCGTACAGCCGGATGCCCTGGCCCGGCTGGACGCTGTCCACGGCCGCCATGATGGTCGAGAAGGGCTCGCCGCCGGCGCGCAGGATCGGACGGACATCGACATCGAGGTAGTCGGTCATCTCTTGTCCCTTCCCTGCAACGCCATGCCATCAATCGACTGAAACGGCCCAGCCGCCCGGCGCCGGCGCCAGCGTCGACGGCTCCGCGGCCCTCGCCGCTCCCGCATCTTGCAAGGCAGCCACCACCGCCCGCGCGACAAGGTCCTCGATGCCGGGACCGCTGCCCATGATGCCTGCGAACACCACGTCGCGGCGGCCGAGCCGTGCCACCAGCTTCGGCGCATCCTTGGCGCCGTGCAGGCCTTCGCCGGAGAACAGGCCGAGGACAATCGCGGGCCCGCTGATCGATGCGACGGCCTCTTCGAGCGACGGTGGCTCCTCCAGGAAGGCGACCACGACTTTTCGGCAGACCGCGCGCGTCTCGATCTCACGCGCGACCTGCTCGGTGGCCTGGCGCGAGGCGGGATTGCGCTTCGAGCCGTGCGCCAGCAGCACGAATGTGCAGTCCTCCGGCGCAAAACCATGGCCGCGCGCGCAAGCCACGGCCTGATCGCACAGGAGATCAGGCAGGCCCGGATCGAGCCCCAGCGGCGGCAGCATGTCGATCCTGCGGTCATCGCCCTTGGCTTCGTCGAGAAGCTGAACCAGACGGTCGCGGGTGAAATAGCCGCTGGAAGCAAACAGCGGGTAGACCAGAATCCGGCTGGCGGTCAGCGTCTCCAGAGCTTCCCGGATGCCGGGCGTACCCGAGATGAAGCCGATGGCGACCTCGGCCACCAGACTGCGAGAAGCCAGTGCGCGTGCGAGCTGGAACGCGCCCTGGTTGCCGGCATCGGGCCGCCGCTCGCCATGGGCCGCCAACAGCAATGCGATCGACGGGACAGAGCCCGGCTTCTCAATGACTGGTGCCATCGGAAAAGGTGATCTTGTTCCAGACGTTGTATTTGCCCGAAGGGCGCGACATCGGAAGACGCTTCACTTCGGCAAAGGTTGCGGCATCATAGACCACCAGCGCGCCCTGGTCTTCCCAGATCGACACCAGGGCATAGCGCCCATATCTGTCAAATTCGACATGCGCCGCCGTCTTGCCGGGTTCCGGCGTGACGCGGCGGACCACTTCCAGCGTGCGCTTGTCGATGATCGACAGCGTGTCCTTGCCGCTGCCCATCATGCTGTCGGTCCAGGCATAGGGCGTGTTTTCGTGGCTGCGCATGAAGAAGCCGGGTCCTGGCGTCTCGATCACCTTGATCTGCGACCAGTCCTGCATGTCCAGCACACTGATCTTGCCCGCCTTCAGCAGCGGCGTCGCCATCACCAGCCGGCCGTTCCACGTCCAGGAGATGCCCGAGCCGAGATGAGGCAGCCCCGGCAGATCGAGCTGCTTGATGTCGCGCCCGACCGTCAAATTGACCACGATCGCCCTGCCCTCCCGCGCCGAGCCGATCAGATTGCGATAGGGCGGATCGAAGAAGAAGTCATCGAGCGGCTCCGGGGTCTCGATCCGGCGCAGCGCGAACAGCCCTTGCGAGGACGGCAGTGCCTCGATCATGCCCTTCTCGTGGCTGTGCACGAAGCCGGCATAAACTGGCCCCGCGTTCGGATCGGTCGCGATCTCCCAGATCTCCGGAACGTCCTTCAGCGCCGCGATGAAGCTGTTGCGCGATGGCGCCTGATACACCGCCGAGACCCGCGAGGACGTCCCCAGGCGATCCTTCACGTCGAAGATCTTCTCGACCGACAAATCGTCCGCCGAGAGCATCACCAGCGTGTGCGGCAGATAGTTGGCGACCGCGATGTGCTTGCCGTCCCGCGAGATCGCGATGTTGCGCGCATTGATCCCGGCGCGCACCTCCGTCAGCATGGTCAGCGTCCAGAGATCGTACTTGCTGACCCAGCCGTCGCGCGACATGAAGAAGACGTAGCGGCCGTCCGGCGTGAATTTCGGGCCGCCATGCAGCGCGAACCGCGTCTGGAAGCGCGCCAATGGTTCGATGCGGTCGCCGTCCAGGATCGTCGCGTGATGATCGCCGGCCTCGACCACGACGAACAGGTTCATCGGGTCGGCCTCGAAACGCGGACGCTCCAGCGGCGGCGCGATGGCATGCACGACGCGGCTGGCGTCGATCTCGGCCGCGCCCCAGGCCGGCACCGCGGACAACGGCGATGAGACATAGGCCGCAAGCGCTGCGATCTCGTCCTTGCCGAGCTTGCCCGAGAAGCCCGGCATCTGCGTCGCGGTCCGTCCGTCGGCGATCACCGCGGCGGCGCGCGCGCCCATCATGCGGCCGAGATTTTCCGGCAGTAGCGCGGGACCGAGACGGCCGAGCCGGTCCGCGCCGTGGCATTCGGCGCAATTGTCCGCGAACAGTTTTGGCGCATCCGGCTCGGCGCGCGCGGGGCTTGCCAGCGCGAGCAGCGCGAGTGCGACGAGAATGCGATCAAACGGAGAGCGGCGCTTCATGTCGTGTTCCGCGATAGATACTGGTCTTGACCCGCTCGCTTGGTTCCGCAAGGCCGATCTCGGCATCGCCGAGATAGCAGCCGGGATCTTCCGCCCAGGGATCGCCGGTGACCCGTTGCGCGCGCACGCGGGTGTTGCCGTTGCAGATGTCGAAATAGGCGCAGGCACCGCAGCGGCCGGAGACGTGACGCGGCTTCTGCTTCAGCCCCGCCATGATCGGATCGGAGGTGTCGGGCCAGATCTCGGAGAAGGGACGCGTCTTCACGTTCCCCAGCGTATGGTGCCACCACATCGTATCGGGGTGCACGTTGCCGAGATTGTCGATATTGGCGACGTTGACGCCGGATGAATTGCCGCCCCAGCGCACCAGTTTTGCGCGCAGGCTCGCGGCATGATGGGGTACGGTTCGCTCCGCCCAATGCAGCAGATAGACCGCGTCGGCATCGTTGTTGCCGGTCACGATCTCCATCTCGCTGCCCGACTGCGCCCAGCGCCAGGCCCGCGCGATCACCATGTCCATGCGATCGCGCGTCGTCTGCCACATGGCATCGTCGCCGCGGTTCTTGTTGCCGCGGCCGGCATAGACGAGATGCGAGAGGTAGAATTTCGGAAAGTTCTCCTGCTCGACCAGATCGAGCAGGCGCGGCAGCTCCGCCGCGTTGTCCTCGGTCATGGTGAAGCGCACGCCGACCTTGATGCCGCGGTCGCGCAGCAACCGCAAGCCGTTCAGCGCCTCCTCATAGGCGCCCTGCTTGCGGCGGAAACGGTCATGGGTCTCGCCGATGCCGTCGAGCGAGATGCCGACATAGTCGTAGCCGATGTCGCGGATGCGGCCTGCCATGGCGGCATCGACCAGGGTGCCGTTGGACGACAGGCCGACATAAAATCGCATCGCCTTGGCGCGCGCCGAGATCTCGAAGATGTCGCGCCGCATCAGGGGCTCGCCGCCCGACAGGATCAGCACCGGAACGCGGAACGCCTTGAGGTCGTCCATCACGCCGAACACCTGCGCGGTGGAGAGCTCGCCGGGAAAGTCGACATCGCCGGAGATCGAATAGCAATGCTTGCAGGTGAGGTTGCAGCGGCGGATCAGGTTCCAGATCACCACCGGTCCCGGCGGCTGCCGAACCGGCCCGGTCGGGGCCGGCTCGTCCAGCTCGCGCAAATATTGGCTCAGGCGAAACATGACCGTCTCCCGTCAGGCGGCGATGCGAAGGCCGGTCTTCTTCAAGATCCGGGTCGAGAACAGAACCTCGTGGGCCCGCGCCGCGGGACCGACCAGCACGGCAATCTCGGCAACCTTCGCCCGCACCTCGTCGCGGCTGCGACCATGGACCATGGCAAAGAGATTGTAGGGCCAGAGCGGCAGATGCCGCGGCCGTTCGTAGCAATGCGTGACGAAATCGAGCGCACCGACCCTGGCGCCGATGTCGGCAACGACCTCGTCGGCGATGTCCCACACCGACATGCCGTTCGCGGTGTAGCCGAGCGCATAGTGATTGGGGATCGCGCCGATGCGGCGGATCGCACCGTCCTCGAGCAGCCGCCCGAGGCGACTGACGATTTCGGCCTCGTCGAGGCCGAGCCTGCCGGCGAGCGCGCGGTACGGCTCGGCGACCAGCGGAAGTCCTGCCTGCGTAGCGGCGATCAGCTTGCGATCGATGGCATCGAGCATGACTAGACCTCCACGCGGAAACCGACGAAGAACTCGCGCGTCTTGGGCATTGCGCGCACACGAAGGCCCGTCTCGCGCTCGATCTCCGCAATCACCTGGTCAATGCGCTCAGGGGCATCGGTCGACACGACGAACCACATGTTGAGCGCGTGATCGCGCTCGTAATTATGCGCGATCTCGGGATGGGCGTTGACGAGCTCGGCGACCTCGTCGAACCGCTCGCGCGGGACGGCGATCGCGGCGAGACAGACGGCGCCGCCGAGGGCTTCGGCATTCCAGAGCGGGCCGAACCGGCTGAGCTGCCCGCCCGCGATCAGATGGCCGATCTCCTCGATCATCTCGCCCTCGCTGAGGCCCAGCTTCGCGCCGGCATCGCGGTAAGGCCGCTGCGTCAGGGGAAAGCCGCCCTGCAGGCCGTTGATGATCGCCTTTTCGGTCGGGTCGAGCGAGCGCATCAATTCGCCTCCTTGCGCCCAGAGAAGACGGCGCCGCGCTGCTTGAAGCAGCGCTTCGAAAACAGCACGGCCTGCTGCATCAGGCCGGTCTCGGCGAGCAGGTTCAGCTCGTCGATCGCGGCATGGGCCTCCTCGCGCGCGCGCGCATGCACCATGCAGAACAGGTTGTAGGGCCACACCGGCGGCCGGGGCGGACGCTGGTAGCACAGCGTCACGCTGGGATGACGGGCGAAGATCGCGGCGACATCGTCGATGATCCCGTCCGGGATGTTCCAGACCGCCATCGCGTTCGACCGGAAACCGAGCTTGTCGTGGCGCACCACGCAGCCGAAACGCGTCACCACGCCGGCTGCGACCAGATGCTCCAGCCGTGCGATGACCTCGTCCTGGCCGAGTGCGAGCTGATCGGCGACCGCAAGATAGGGATGCTCGACCAGCGGCAGCCCATTCTCGATCGCCGCGAGAATGCGCCGGTCGCGCGGATCGGGACGATAGTCTCCCGCGGCCGGCGCGCGGCGCTTCTGCGCGCGTGGCTCGCGCAACGAAAAGCCGAGGCCGAGATGATAGGCCTGCACCATCGGCAAATCCACGACGGGCAGCCCCGTTTGCGCCTCGATCCTGTCGATGGTGCCGCCGATCGCCTGGGCGTCTCCGCCGGCGATCACGAACCAAAGATTCAAACCGTGCTCGCGCTCGTAATTATGCGTAACCAGCGGCTCGCGGCTGACGATCCCGGCGACCCGCTCAAGTCGATCGGGCGGGACTTGCAGCGCGGCCAGCGTGCTCGCGCCCACGGTGTTGGGGCGGACCACGGCACCGACCCGGGAGATCAGGTCGCACTCCCGCATGCGACGAAACACGCCGATCGTGGCCTGCTCGTCGAGCGCGGCGGAGCGGCCGACGATCTCGAACGGCTTCTCGACAAGCGGAAAATCGTGCTGCCAGCGATCGATGAGAGCGAGTTCGACGGAGCTTGGCGTCATTGTCCGATCCTTGTCGCGCGGGCGGTGAAGAAGATTCCGGACGGCTTCTGCGCCGGGATCTCCGTCTTCTTGGCAAAGGAGGCGGCGTCGTAGACGTCGATGCGATCGGCATCGCGTACCGAGACCCAGACCTCGTTGCCGCGCGGGGTGAACTCCATGTGGAGGACCGCCGGGCCGGGCGTCAGGCGATGGATCACCTTCAGCGTCTCGGTGTCGACGATCTCGATCGTGTCGTTGAAGGGGTGCGCGAAGTTCACCCAGACGTGGCGCCCGTCGGGCCGCGCCACGGCGAAGACCGGCTGGCCGTGGGTGGCGGTGCGTCCGACCTCGGCAAAGCTGCGAAGATCGACCGCGATCAATTCGTGATGGCCGACGGCGGGAAGCAGCAGCTTGTCGCCCGCGGCGCCCCACCCTTCCAGATGCGGCATCTTGTAGACCGGCAGCGCCTCCTGGCCGCGGCCATAGCCGCTCAGGATGCGCTCGGCCTTCAGCGGCGCGCGCCAGGTGTCGACATGCACGACGCCGTCCTCGCCGAACAGGCCCGCAAGATAATGGCGGCCGTCGGGCGTGACGTTGCCGTCATAGGGCAGCTTGCCGACATCGGTCAGCCTGGTGATGGCGGGGGTCTCGACATGGGTAAGATCGGCGACCCAGATCTCGCCGGCGTCGTACAGCGCCCAGGCGAAACGCCGTCCGGGCAGGTCGACCAGTCCGACCGTCTTCGAGGACTTGCCGCCCTCACCCGTTGCCGGAATGTTGGCGACGGGATCGAGCGTCCTGGCATCGAAGATCTTCACGCCGCCCGGCTCGTAGTTCGAGACCGCGATCAGCGCGCCGTCGTCGGAGATCGCACCGCCGATCGAATTGCCGGCCTGCACGATGCGCCTTGTGATCGTGCTCGTGAGCATGTCGACCTTGGTGAGGCCGCCGTCGCGGCCGAAGACATAGGCGTAGCGCTGGTCCGGCGAGAACACCGCGGAGGCATGCGAGAGATCGCCGAGCCCCTCGACGCGGCCGATCGATTTGCGCTCGGTGGCATCGACGATCAGCACCGAGCCCGTCGCGCGCTCCACCACGAGGCCGAGATTGCCGGTGCCGCGCAGCTCGTCGGCGCGCGAGAGCACCGGCATCAGCAGCAGCAGGGCCAGACACCACCGCGCCACGAACCTCATGGCAGATCTCCCTGCTGCAGATGCTCCACGATCCAGCGCACGTCGGCTTCGCTCAGCAACGGACGCCACGGCGGCATCGGCGTGCCCGGCACGCCGTCGAGCACGATGCTGACGAGCTGGTCGCGGCTCCAGGCGCTGAGATGGTCCGGCGTCAGCGGCTTGCCGAGCCCGCCTTTCAGCGTCAGCCCGTGGCAGGAGCCGCAGTCCTGCCGCACCAGATTGGCAAGCCTTGCAGTATTCCTTGCGGCATCGACATCTTCATCGCCCGCGGCAGCCGGCCCGATCGCAACGGCCGATGCCAGGGCGACGCTAGGCCACAACTGAAATCGCCTCGCAAATTGCCGCATCGCTCCGCGCGCTCCGTTCCAGCGCGATCGCCGCGACCTTCCCGATGATGAAAAGGACGGGACCGCTGAAGGAGGCGTCTTTCAGAGCGACCGGAAGCGCCTCCAGCGACGCACATATTCGGCTTTCCTGCGGCGTCGTACCTTGACACACAGCAAAGACCGGCGTGGTTCCCGGCAGCCCCTGCGCGATCAAATTGCCGACGATCTCGTCGATATTGGCAAGGCCCATATAGACGACGAGCGTGGTGTCGGGATCGGCGAGGCTTTTCCAGTCGAGATCGAGCGGCTCGTTGGCCTTGCGATGGCCGGTTACATAGCGCACGCCGGAGGCCAGGCCGCGATGCGTCAGCGGCATCCGCGCGGCCGCGGCGCAGCCCTGTGCCGCGGTGATTCCCGGCACCACCTCATAGGGAATGCCTGCCAGCTCGAGCTCGGCCGCCTCCTCCGAGCCGCGTCCGAAAATGAAGGGGTCGCCGCCCTTGAGCCGGACCACCGTGCGGCCGGCGCGCGCCAGCCGGACCAGCATCTCGTTGATCTCTTCCTGCGGCACCGGATGATGGGCGGCCTGCTTGCCGACATTGATCTGGAGCACCCCGTCCGCAATGGTCGCCAGGATGCTCGGTGGCACCAGGCGATCATAGACGACGACGTCGGCCTCACGAAGCGCGCGGACCGCCTTCAGCGTGAGCAGCTCGGGATCACCGGGACCGGCGCCGACCAGATAGACCTTTCCAACAGCCATGATGCGCTCCGCCGAAGACCATCGCGAAAAGGCTGGCTGGTGCGGCGATCGCGCGCCGCACCAGCCCATGCTCGTCAGTAGACGTCGTTACGCGTGTTGAAGACGTTGAACTTGCCGGTCGGGGTGACCAGTCGCCGGTCACGAATGACCGTCTTCAAGGTCAAGGTCTTGTCGTCGACGACGACGATCGCCGAGTCCTGCGCCTTGTTGTTCCACACGGAGAACCAGATCTCCGTGCCGTCCTTGTTGAACTCGCCCTGCACCACGCGGCGGGCGCCTTCCGAGATGCCGGACCACTGACCGATCGGCAGCACCTTGTAGGTCGGCTTCTCCTTGGCGAGGTCCTTGATCTTGAACACCGCGACCGACGAGGAGATCTCGGCGTCCGTGTTCAAGGGCGTGTCGACGTAGAGGTTCTCCGACTTCGGATGCGTCTTGATGAAGAGCGATCCGCCGCCCTGCCCGTCGACCGTCTGCACGACCTTCCAGGCGAACTGCTTGTGCTTCTCGGGGTCGGTGCCGATGAAGGAGATCTGCTCGCTGCCGAGATGGCTGGTCGCCCATACCGGCCCGAACTTCGGATGCTCGAGATTGGCACCGCGTCCGGGATGCGGGGTCTGGCCGCCGGTTTCGACGACGCCGACCAGCTTGTCCTCCTTGGTATCGACGATCGCGACCTTGTGGCGGGCATTCGCCGCGACCAGGAAGTAGCGGCCGGTCTTGTCGAACCCGCCGTCATGCAGGAAGCGCTCGGCTTCGATCGACGTCACCTTCAGGTTCTTCAGATCCTGATAGTTGACGAGCAGGACCTGGCCGGTCTCCTTGACGTTGACGACGAACTCCGGCTTGAAGTGCGAGGCCACGATGGAGGCAACGCGCGGCTCCGGGTGATACTCCTGCGTATCCTCGGTCATGCCGCGGGTCGAGACCACCTTGAACGGCTCGAGCGTCGCGCCGTCCATCAGCACGTATTGCGGCGGCCAGTAGGCTCCGGCGATCGCATACTTGTCCTCGTAGCCCTTGAACTTCGAGGTTTCGACCGAGCGCGCCTCGGTGCCGATCTTCAGCTCGGCGACGGTCTGCGGCGGATCCATCCAGAGATCGATCAGGTTGAGCTTGGAATCGCGTCCGATGATGTAGAGGTAGCGCCCCGATGCCGACATGCGTGAGATGTGCACGGCATAGCCGGACTTCAGGATGTGCTCGATCTTCTTGGTGTTGCCGTCGATCAGCGCGACCTCGCCGGCGTCACGCAGCGTCACCGAGAACAGATTGTCGATGTCGAGCTTGTTCATCTTCTTGGTCGGCCGCTGCGCGACCGGAACCAGGACCTTCCAGCTGTCCTTGATCTCTTTCATCCCGAACTCCGGCGGCTGTGCCGGGGCGTTCAGGAGGTAGCGGGCCATCAGGTCGATGTCGGCCGCCTCGAGCTGGCCCGAGGTGCCCCAGTTCGGCATGCCGCCGGGCGAGCCATAGGTGATGAAGTCACGCAGATAGTCGAAGCCGAGCTTCTTGGTGAGATCGGGCGTCAGCGGCTTGCCGGTCGCGCCCTTGCGCAGCACGCCGTGACAACCCGCGCAACGTTCGAAATAGATCTGGTTGGCCTTGTCGAACTCGGCCTTGGTGAGGTTGGGATCGCCCGGCTTGGTGCCGGGCTGCTCGGTCGCGCCCTTGCCGAGAACGTCCAAGCTCGGCTGGTATTGACCGCCCGGGGTCGTCTTGTGCTGCTCGACATCGGCAGGTTTCGGCGTCGGAGCCTGCTGCTGCGCGTAGCCGATCGTCGTCGCACTCAATAGCATAAGGCTCGTTGCTGCAACGCAGCTTGCAAGCTTTGGAAACAGGGAAGCTCGGCCTCGCATTACATTCCTCCAGCATGAGAATCCGATGGGGCCTTATGCAGGGATTCCGGCGATTGCTCCTTGACCGCGGTTAATCGGAACATTGATCCACCTCAATGCGCTCGCCCCGTAACGCTGCCTGATCCGTCGCATGCGATCGTCTGGGATCATCTCCGCCGCTGTACGGCACACCCTGTCCGCACTGGCGACGCTCTCCGTGATGTTCTGCAGCGCACACGCAGCCGACCTCAGCATCGCCGCCAAGTTCTTCTCCGAGCCCGTCGTGATCGAACGTGCCGATGGCAAGCCTCCCGCAGCATTGGTGCGGGCTGCGGACGGGCGCGTGCTCGGCTACGCCTTCTCAAGCCTCGATGTCTCCGGCTCCGTCGGCTATGCGGGCCGGCCGCTCGATATCGTCGCGGCGGTGACGCCCACCGGCATCGTCGCCGGCGCCGAGATCGTCGCGCATGAAGAACCGATCCTCGTGATCGGAATTCCCCGCGATGCGCTGGCCGCCTATGTCGCCAGTTTCCGTGGCTTCGACGTGCGCGGCGGCACCACGCTCACATCCGCTGGTGAGACCGCGCGCGGCCCGCACGCCGTCGCCGGCGCGACCATAACGAGCACCGTGATTCGTGATGCGATCGTGCGCTCGGCGCGCGCCGTGCTGCGCAGCCGGACCAGCGCGCCCGAGCGGGCTGCACGGCTCGACCGTGAAACCCTGCGCCGGTCCTCCTGGGCCTCGCTGCTCGCCGAGGGCGCGGTGCAGCGACGGCTGGTGAGCCGTGGCGAAGCGGCAAAGCTGCTCGGCACGCGCGACAACGAACCCGACAAGGCTTTCATCGATCTCTGGATGGCGCTCGCCACGCCGCCGCCGATCGGCGAGAGCCTGCTCGGCCAGCGCATTTACGAGAGCGAGACGGCGAAGATCGGCCCCGACGACGATCTGCTCCTAATCGGCGCGTCCGGACTCTATTCGTTCAAAGGCACGGAGTGGCGTCAGGCGGGGACGTTCACCCGGATCGAGATCGTCCAGGGTTCGCGAACGCTGCGTCTCAAACCGGCCGATCATACGGCGGTCGAGCAGCTGCACGCCGCCGGCGCGCCGGAGCTGCGCGAGATCGCCGTGTTCCGCATTCCGCAGGCGAGCGGCTTCGATTCGACCAAGCCGTTCCGGCTCGACGTCGATCTCGGCGCCGGCGCCGCACCGAGCGGTCCCGCCGTGGTCTCGCTCGATTATCGCATTCCCGAGCGTTACCTGATCGCCGCGCCCGCCGAGCCGCCCCCGGCATCGACGACGGCCGCCCCCGCTCCGGTGCAGGCGGTGTGGCAGGAGATCTGGTGGGCGCGACGCTACGAGATCGGCGTGCTCGGCGCGATGCTGACGGTGCTGGCGGCCATCCTGATCTTCCAGGACACGGTGACGGCGCATGGGGTGTTCTACTATCGGCTCCGCACGGGCTATCTGCTCCTGACGCTGGTGTTCCTCGGCTTCATCGCCAACGCGCAGCTCTCGGTCGTCAACGTCCTGACCTTCATCCATGCCCTGCTCTCCGGCTTTCGCTGGGAGCTCTTCCTGCTCGATCCCCTGGTATTCCTGCTCTGGAGCTTCGTCGCATTCAGCATGCTGTTCTGGGGCCGCGGCGTGTTCTGCGGCTGGCTTTGCCCGTTCGGCACGCTGCAGGAGCTCACCAATCAGCTCGCGCGTCGGCTCGGCATCAAGCAGATCGAGATCCCGTTCGGGCTGCACGAGCGGCTGTGGATGATCAAATATGTCTTCTTCGTCGCCATCCTGGCGATCTCGCTGCGCTCGATCCTGACGGCCTTCCAGCTTGCGGAGGTCGAGCCGTTCAAGACCGCGATCACCATGAAGTTCCTGCGGGAATGGCCGTTCGGCGTCTATGCCGGGCTGCTGCTGCTCGCCGGCCTGTTCGTCGAGCGCTTCTACTGCCGCTATCTCTGCCCGCTGGGCGCGGCACTCGCGATTCCGGCCCGGATGCGGATGTTCGAATGGCTCAAGCGCTACCGCGAATGCGGCGCGGAATGCCACGTCTGCGCACGGCGCTGCACCGTGCAGGCGATTCATCCGCTCGGCCAGATCAACCCCAACGAATGCATCTATTGCCTGAAGTGCCAGGCCAATTATTTCGACCAGGACGTCTGTCTGCACCTGAAGAAGCGCGCACAGCGGCGCCAGCCGTTGCCGCAAGCTCCTTCCCAGCCGTCGTGAGGAGACACGATGCTTCCTGATCGTCCGACACGTCGTCGCGCCATCACCATCTTCGCATCGGCCGCTGCGGTCGCCATCGCGGGTCCCGCCAGTCCAGCCCGGGCCGATTTCGAATGGCGCGGCACGGCGATGGGCGCGGATGCGCGCATCCTGTTCAACGATATCGAGCCGGCAGCAGCAAAAGGAATCGCCGCGCTGGTCGAAGCGGAGATCGACCGCCTGGAAAACGAGCTGAGCCTGTTTCGATCCGGATCGGAGCTGTGCAGGCTCAATCGCGATGGCGCGCTCACCGCGCCGGGCGGCGATCTGCGTCGCGCATTGGCGCTGGCGCTCGATATCGCAGCCGTCACGAACGGCTTGTTCGACCCGACCGTGCAGGCGCTGTGGGAAGCCCATGTCGATTGGTTCGCGGACAGGAGCCACACCGGCCTGCCGCCGCAAGCAATCATTGCCCGCGCAAGGCAGGCGGTGGACTGGCGAACTGTCAGGATCGAGCCGGATTCAATTCGTCTCGGCGACAACCAGCGTCTGACGCTCAATGGTCTTGGCCAGGGTTACGTCACCGACCGCGTGGCGGACATGCTGGCGGCGAAGGGATTCGCCAACATCCTGGTCGATCTCGGGGAGATGCGGGCGATTGCCCCGCGCCGCGACGGATCGCCATGGCTGATCGCGCGCGGCGGCGCCGGCCCGCTGCAGCTGGCGGAAGGTGCTCTTGCCACGTCAGAAGGCTCGGGCTGCGTGCTCGGTGCCGATGGCGCCGCGCACCATCTGTTCGATCCGCGCAGCGGCCGCAGTGCGGCCCATTGGCGCACCATCATCGTGCACCATCGCTCGGCCGCAATGGCTGACGCCTTGTCGACGGCGCTCTCCATCGCATCTGCGGATGAGATTCAAGCATTGCTGCCCCGGCTGAGCGGCACGGCGATCTGGGCCACCGATCCGGCAGGGCGTCGTTCAACCTGGGCCGCCGGCCCGCACGACGGCATCGTCGGCTGAGCGACGATGCACACCGGGCGAACGGTCGGCCCGCGGGGCGATTGGTCTTAGGCTGCTGGTCTTGGCTTACTTGGTCTTGCCGTCGCCGTCGTATTGCTTGAGATAGGCCCAGAGATTCTTGGCCTCGGCTTCGTTCTTGATGCCGGCGAATGCCATCTTGGTGTTGGGCACCTTGGCCTTGGGATCCTTGATGTAATCGAGGAAGCTCGCTTCATCCCAGGTGATGCCGGAATTCTTGTTCGCGTCCGAATAATTGTAGCCGGCAACCGATCCCGATTTGCGGCCATCGAGACCGTTGAGCACCGGGCCAACCTTGTTCTTCGCGGTTGCGCCGACGTCGTGGCAACTGGCGCATTTCTTGAAAGCGGTGGCGCCCGCCGTGACATCCTGCGCATAGCCGGCACTGACCGAAGCCGCAGTGACTGCAATTGCGATTAGGACACGCCTCATTTCATCATCTCCTGTGTGAGTGAAATTAGTCGGGTTACGCCTCGAATACGCCGGCGCGGGTTGTGGAAAATGAAGGGAGACTGGCGTTCGCCAGCCTTGGGAGCATGAGGATCACGCCGGCACCGATTTCACCTCGGGCCGGATCGCCCGTGGCGCGGGCGGCTCGGCGCACATCATCCTCGGTTTCACGGGGCAGCGCGCACTGATGCGATCGCAGGCCACGAGCTTGCAGAGCTGGGCCATGTCGCGCACCGCCACGTTCGATGCGCGCACGTCGACACCCACCAGGCGCAACTTGGCGAATACGCGCGAAAGCGATTCCGGCTTCAGGCCGAGCCTGCCGGCGATCAACGATTTGTCGTAGGGCAGCGTGATCGTGCACGGCCCCTTGGTCCGGGGCGCCAGCGAGGCAAGAAACTCGGCCACCCTCTGCGTCGCGCTCTGCGCCATCAACTGCTCGATCTGCTGAACCATGCGGTGCAGATGTTGCGAGGTCGAGGCGATCATCGCGATCGCAACATCCGGCATCTGGCGAATGCAGGCGATGACGTGGTCGGCCGGAATGACCATCACCCGGGCCGAGGTCACGGCGCTGGCGGTAGCAGGATAGCGGCCGGACGTGAACGTGACGGCTTCGGCCAAGCTCTCACCCCTGGTGACCACATCGAGCACGGCCTCGTCCCCGGCGGGAGTGACCCGGTACAGCTTGATCCAGCCATCCAGAACGACGAAGAACGCCTGGGCCGGTTCGCCCTGACGAAACAGCGTATGACCGGGACGGAGGTTGAAGATGCTGGCTGGCCCGAGCAGGACCGCGAGCGCCTGCGGCTCAAGTCCGCTGAACACCGGAATTTCCGCGGCGATCTCAAGATCAACCGGAGTGGGCGCCATCATCGTCTCATCCCTGATGTTTGATCTTGGTGTCTGAATATTGATCATCCATCGCGTCATATTTTGAGCTGGATCAACTCCACCGAGGGGGCGGCTCGCCAAGAGGACGCTGCGTCGGAGCACCCGCGATGCAACAATCGCCCTATTTTCATCCAGCCCTCTTTGTGGGAGCGCAAACTCCTGCGCGTTCACGACGACTGGACACCTGCAGTCGGCTCGGCGTGCCGTCACTCAATCGAGCGATTCATTCGACCCGCGACCTCGGTCAACCTAGAACGTCCCGGCGATGGTAAGCCGGAACGTCAACGGTTCCACGGGGTGCAGCACGTGGTCCATTACGCCGTTCTGACAGACCGACGTCGGCGCGGTGCCTGCCGTGCAGAGGTTATAGAGCGTGTCGGTCTTGAGCAGAGACCCATAGGCATAGGAGATCTGGTTCGCCTTCGTATTGAGGAGGTTGAGCACGTCGAGCTGGAGACGCCAGCCGTTGTCGATGCGATAGCCGAGGCGGCCGTTGAAGATGCTGGTCGCGGAAGTGCGGAACGCGTTGTCCTCGGTCAGCGGGCTCGACGCCAGATAGCGCCAGCGCAAGGCTCCGAACCAGCCGGTCTTCTCGCCCAGCGTGACGCCGGCCGATGCCACCATTGCCGGCGCGTTCGGAATGTAGTTGCCGGGCGCGTTGCCGATCTGCGCCTCGGGATAGCCGGCGAGCGAGGCATAGACCTCCGCCTGCGCGCTGTCATAGCCGCGGAAGCGCGCATGCGTCATCGCGAGATCGGCGTCGATGTCGATCCATGACCGGGGCCGATAGTGGTTGGTCCATTCAAAGCCGTAGCGGCGACTGGCGCGGGTCGCCGAGGTGTCGCCGGCATCGCCGGAGAACAGGATCTCGGAATCCTGGTCGAGGATGAAGAGGCTGAGCGAGCTGTCGAGGCCGGGAACGATCCTGCTGCGCACGCCGACCTCCGCCCCCTTCGTCCGAACCAGCAGCGGCGACGGCGTCAGCCTGGTCGCGGGATCGCTGGGATCCTCCGTCGTGGTGGCGCCGCGGGCGTCGTTCGAGTGCATGCCGTAGCCGGCGCCGAGGAAGAACTCGGTCTGATTGAACGGGCCGAGCACCATCCTGAATTTCGGGCTGCCGAGCGCGGCATCCGCGCGGCCGGAATTGCTGGCGTTGAACAGCGAGGTCACGTCGGCTGCATAATAATCGCCGCGCCAGCCGACGCTGGTCCGCAGCCAATCGGTCCATCGCACGGTATTCTCGGCATAGAGGCCGACGCTGCCCTCGCCGACCTTGTCACTGCGGATGTTGGAGAGAAAGCCGCGCCGGAACGTGTTGGTGAGCGCGAGGTCGATCGCATCATAGCGCGATTGCAGGCCGAAGGTGGTTTGCATCGGCAACCCTGCGAACGAGCCGTTCAGCGTGCGCGAGATGTTGGCACCCACCATCAGTCGGTCGTCGTCCTGGTGGAACTGATCGCCGAGCACGGGATCGCTGAGGTAGTAGGTGAAATTGTTGAAGAGATCGAGCTGGCTCTTCACCACGTAGGCGTTGGCCTTCCACGAACCCGCATCGTCGGTCTGCGCGACGCGGCCCGAGAGTGCGAAGCGGTTGGTGTTGCCGCCGTCGCTTGGATCTTCCGAGCCGAAGCGGCTGAGAAAGCCGGATGCGATCGCACGTTGCGGCACCTGGTCGGTCGAATTCCATCCGTTGGCATAGGCCATGCCGGTGACGGACACGCCATCGGTCGCGGTGCCCTGGCTGTAGCGCACGAGGCCGTTGAGCTTGCGCACATTGTCCGGATTGTCCCACGGGCCGTTGTAGGTGCCGATCTCGCCGGCCACGAGCAGCGCGCCGTCACCGACCTTCGCGGAATCCATGCCGAGCAGACGGCGGTAGCCGAAACTGCCGACGCTCACCTGCGCCAGCCCCCTGGTGCGGTCGATCAAGCCGACATGGACGCTTCCGACCGAAGCGAAATCGCCTTCCTCGGCAAAGTACGGACCCTTGCGCACATCCACCGCCGCGACGGTTTCCGGGATCAGCCAGTTGAGATCGGCATAGCCCTGGCCGTGCGCGTGCGTGCGCATGTTGACGGGAACACCGTCGACGGTGATGGCGAGGTCGGTGCCATGGTCGAGATTATAGCCGCGCAGAAAATACTGGTTGGCCTTGCCCTCGCCGGAATGCTGCGTCACGATGAGACCCGGCACGGCTTCGAGCGCTTCGCCCGGCCGCGTGAACGGGCGTGCGTTGAGCTGTTCGCCCGAGATGGTGATCTCGCTGGCCATGCTGGTCGGGTTCTTCGCACCAGATGCGACGCTACGCACATCCTCCCCTTGCGCTGCCGCTGGAGACACGAAGATCCGACGGCCGGCCGGCGACGGCTTGCCGGTGTGGCGCGATGCGACCGGCTTCCTGCGCGCCGACGTTTGGCCGCCACCGATCTCGATCGGCGGCAACTCGCGTGAGGTGTTGCTGCTCTGCGCGAAGGCGCGGCCGTCATCCGCAAGCAGCACCAGGGCCGAGAGTGCCGTCAGCGCGCCGCCGCCGAGGCGGGGCTCACGCCGCTTCGGTTGCATCGGCGCATTCCAGAGCTTTCGTTGCGGCCCGATGCCGGCTACCCTCGAAGAGGCGACGATAGAACACCACCGAGACGAGCCAGGCGATCGCAAACAGCGCGATCACGGCGAAGCCGACATTGGCGAGCGACTCGTTGAGGCCCTCGACCAGCGTCCAAACGCCGCCGGACAGGCCGAGCCGGTCGGCGGCGAGCCCGAGCGCCTCGATCCCGCCGATGAGCAGCGCAACCGCCACCGAGGCGCCGGTGATCGTGAGATTGTACCAGAGCTTGCGCAGGGGATCGACGAAGGCCCATCGATAGGCACTCACCATCAGCGCGGAATCGGCGGTGTCGACCAGCGCCATGCCGGAGGCGAACAGCGCAGGGAAAACCAAGACATCGGCAACGGACGCACCGCGCGCGGCTTCGGTGGCGGACATGCTGAGCAGGCCGATCTCGGTTGCCGTGTCGAAGCCGAGCCCGAACAGGAAGCCGAGCGGATACATGTGCCAGGGTTTCGTGACCAGGCGGAACAGCGGGCCAAGCAGTCGCGCCAGGAAACCGCGATTGGCAAGCAGCCTCTCGAGTCCTTCGGCATCGTGAACGCCCTGCTCCCGCGCCGCGCGAAACGTCCGCCACAGCCCGGCGAAGATGACGAGATTGATGGCCGCGATCGCGAGCAGGAACAGCGCCGACACCGACGTGCCGATCAGGCCGCCGATCTCCTTGAGCAGGCTGTCGCCGCCGAGGCCGACCACGCCGAGCGCGAGCAACGAGGTCGCGACCACGACGACGGTGGAATGGCCGAGCGCGAAATAGAGGCCGACGCTGTGCGGCGCACCATCCGTCTGCATCAACTTGCGCACGACGTTGTCGATGGCGGCGATGTGATCGGCATCGACGGCGTGGCGCAGGCCGAACACCCAGGCCAGCAGCGCAGTCGCCAGCACCGTCGGCCGGTCTCCGAACAGCGCGAAGGCCCAGGCCCAGGCGGCAATGTTGGCGGCGATCAGCCCCCCGAACAGCACCAGCGTTCCGGATTCGATCGTCCGAAAAGTCAGCTTCACCGCCTGCTCCATCACTCCCGCCCTGCAGTATGATGTTTATCAAGAACTCTCATACTGACAAGAGCAAGAGCCGCGCCACTTTCGGCCCTACGGCCAAAGGCGCGTGGAAAGGGAGATCACCCCATTGATTAAATAAAGGATTTTTGAAACTCCCCGCACGGCGCGGGAGCGGCATGCGGTGCGGCGATAGGCAAGCAAGTATCCACCTTGCTGACCAAGTTGACCGCCTCCCGACGTTCGTCATCGATGGTCGCCGGCGGGTGCGCTACCGCCAACGGCTCTCTGACGATCATTCCGTCAAGACCGCGTGGGGCGTTTCACATGTCCACGGTCATCGACAGGAGATATGTGCGTGGCGCTCCCAGGAAGAACGTTCCGAACGAAGCCACGCTGGACCAGTAACTCTCGCCGGTCACATTCTGGATGTTTGCGCGGAAAACCGTCTTCTTGCCGTTGATCGCCGTGATGTAGCGAGCGCCGAGGTCGAGTCGCGTCCACTCCGGAATCGACTGCTTGTTCGCGGAGTCGATGAACTGCCTGCCCGTGTAGATGACGGCTCCGTTCACAGTGAGATCTCTCATCCACGGGAGGACCCACTCCGCACCAATATTGGCCTGTACGTTCGGCACGCCGATCGGCGTGTTGCCCACATTTGCAGCGACGGCGGTCTTCGTCAGCGTGCCATCCAGCAGCGAGACGCCTCCAAGGATACGAACATCCGGCCTGAGCTCGCCGAAGACGTTGAACTCCAGCCCGCGGACTCGTTGTTCGGCGGTCGCCGCGAACCGCCCGGCGGAGAGCTCGCCGCTCGCCTTCGAAATCTCGAAGGCGCTGAAGGTGGTTGCGACCCGGCCGAAATCCACCTTGATGCCGGCCTCGTATTGCTTGGCGACGTAGGGCTGCAGCACCTCGCCGAAATTGGACGCGGTCTGCGGAGCGACGTCGCCCCGGGCGAGACCTTCGACATAGTTCGCGTACAGAGAGACGTTATCCACGGGCCGGACGACGAGCCCGACCACCGGGGTCTCTGCGCTCTTGTCATAGGACGACGTCAGCGTTCCGACGTTGGAGAGATAGTTGTTGGCCTCGATGCCCTGGCGCCGGACACCGAGGGTCAGCAGGACACGCTCGTCGAGCACGGACAAGGTGTCGGCAATCGAGAGCCCCGTGAGCTCGCTGTCCGAGAGCCGCGGACGGCCGCTGATCTCGTTCGCGAACTGGGTCGGCGCGACGGACGGATTATAGATGTTCGACGTGACCAAAGTGCCGTTGGTCAGCCGCCGGTACAGGGCGTCATGATAGACCGAGGCCTGAACGGCGAGAGCATGATGGACGAACCCCGTGTCGAAACGGGCGCGGACGCCGCCATCATAGGTGGTTCGATCGATGCTGAGGCCGAAGTACTGGGGCGTAGAGGTGGTATCCCCGCTATTGTTGACGATCGTCGGAAGACCGAAGAAGCGCTCGACATTGGTCTTGGAGCCGCCGACATCCGCGAACAGCGTGACCTGGTCACTGACATCGTACTCGGTCCGCAGCAAGGCGGATTGGTCGGTGATGCGCGACCATTCCCAGGGCTGGGTCACGTTCAGCCTGCCGTCCGGCGCCTTCGGCACCTGCAGACCGGTCGCCATCAGAAAGGGACGCGACGGCGCATCGAACCGATCGGTCTGCGCGATGAGATAGAGCCATGACCTGAAGCGCTCGCCCCGATAGTCGAGCGCGAGCGATCCGACACCGGTCGTTTCGGATTGGCGATCGATCGGCGTGTTGCCGTCGCGAACGCTTCCGCTGGCGCGTACGCCCCATTCCTTGCCATCGCCGTAACGCCGCGCAACGTCCCAGTGACCGCCGAAGCGCGCAGTCGAGCCGTAGCTTGCGGTCAGACGGGTCAAATCCTCTTCCGCGCGCTTGGGCACGACGTTGATGACGCCGCCGACGCCGCCATTGGGTGCCATGCCCGACAGCGCGGCCGAGGGACCCTTGAGCACTTCGATGCGCTCGACGTAGTCGGTGAAGATGCGATAGGTCGGCGCGATTCCGTAAAGCCCCTCGAAGGCGAATTCGCCATTGTTGCCTTCGTTGATGGGAAATCCGCGAATGTTGAAGGAATCCACCACTCCGCCGGTCGGGTGGGAGCTTCGCACGGAGGGATCGAGGATCAAGGCATCCGCACCGGTTGCCGCCTGCTGATCCCGAACGAGCTTGTCGGTATAGCTCGTCGCGCTGAACGGTGACTTCATGGTGCTGGTGTTGCCGAGCAGCCCGAGCCGCGCGCCCTCGGCCACCTGGCCGCCGGCGAATGGCGGGGTGACAGCGAACTGCGATCGCACCGCGACCGCTGGAGCTTGCGGTACGCGTCGCGCGGTCGATCGGACGCGGGCATCATTTCGCCTGGTAGGCGCACGACGGGCCGACTGTTTCGCCGGCGCTTCGACGGTCACCGGTGGAAGAGAGCTTCCGCCTTGCGATGTCTGGGATCGCGCAGGCAATTCGAACCACGTGAGCAACGCCACTCCACCCAGCAGCGCCACTGCTACGCGCGCCACCGTCCCAACCCCACCCCTACGCCGCATTCCCAGCAAGTCCTTCATCAATAGCGCGCAGCCGCCGTGAAGCGGCTTCGCACCTGGCCGGCAACGGTCATGGACCGAAGAGCAGCTCCTCGCATCCGAGCCCGGCCGGCACATATGCCCCGTCGATCAATTGCTCTGCAGACGCGTACGCGTTCGCTGCCATCGTCCTGGCGGCGACATTCGAATGCGAGCGAGCTGCCTTGCCTCTTTAGGAAGACGTCATCGTGACGGCAACGCAATTGCGTGCGCCGAGACTTAGAATGCCTCGATCATCAGCGATCGACGGGCGAATGCCTGGAACGATTCAAATACGCCTTGGATAATTCGCGCTCAGTCGCGCTTGAGCCCGATCGACTTGACGATGGGAGCAAGATGAGCCAGTTCGTCCTCGACCAGGCGCTGAAATTTGTCGGGACCTGAATCGGGGTCCGGCTCCAGACCTTGCGAACGATAGCCTTCCTGCAGATGAGGATCGTCCATCGCCGTGCGTGTCGCCGCGGCGATCCGCTCCACGATCTTATCCGGAGTCGCTCTTGGAGCGAACAAGCCAAACCAGCCGGCATATCTGAGGCCCGGCATGCCGGCTTCGGTCACCGTCGGAATCTCCGGCGCGCCGCTCAACCGATGATCGCTGGTCACCGCGATCAGCCGCAGCTTGCCCGCAGAGTGCAGTTGCAGGATCTGGCTCGACACCACGGCGATCACCGAAGATATCTGCCCACTCACCAGATCGTTGGTCGCGGGCCCCATGCCCCGATAGGGAACGTGGACGAAGTCCGCGGCAAGGCCCGATTGCTGCCTGAACAATTCCCCGACGAGATGATTGCCGGTGCCGACGCCCGGAGTGCCGTAGGAAAGCTTGCCCGGATTGGCCTTGGCAAAAGCTACCAGCTCCCGCAGGTCCTTGACCGGCAAGGACGGATGAACCGCGAATGCGAGCGTGCTGGTGATCAGCCGGTAGATGGCGCGGAAGTCACGAACCCCGTCATAGGCCGGCTGCGCCGAGGACAACGGAATCATCACCTGCGTGCTGCCATTGCCGAGCAGAAGCGAATAGCCGTCGGGCGCGCTCTGCGCCACCGCGGCGGAGCCGATCGCGCCACCCGCGCCGCCGATGTTCTCGACATAGATCGGCCCCAGCAGCGGGGCGACCCTGTCGGCCCAGGGACGGCCGATCTGATCACCTGCGGCGCCGGCCGTATAGGGAATGACCAGCCGGATGGGCCGGACAGGGTAATCGTCGGCGGCTGCGCCACCGGACCAGGCGGCCAGCGCCGCTATCCGGGCTGCCTTATCAAGCAGTTCTCGTCGTGAGAGGAGAGTCATTGGCTGCGAATTCGGGACCATGTAAGCGTGCGACACGATTGTGGAGGCCAGGCGGCTCCGGGACTTAAGGATTTGGTAACGATACCAACGCGATTGAGCACATTAATGCAAATCGTGCGCCGCCGGTGTCTAGCCCGAAACGACCCTGCTATAAACCGCAGCTACGGCTCGATCGATCTTCGCGAATTGTCCGGTTTCCCTGATTGCGCATGAACAAGCCCAGCAACAATTTCGACATCGGCATCGAGCCGTCGTTCGACTTTCTGTCTCCGGAATATGCCGAGCTGTTCGATCGCTCGGCGGCTACCGCGTTTCAGCACCCGATCTGGCTGCACAGCCTCTATGCCCGGCTTGCCTCGAATGCCGGTGCAACACCTTTGATCGTCGTGGTCCGCCACCGCGCAGCGGGTGCCCTCGCGATGGTGCTGCCCCTGCTCCGGATCCGGCGTGGTCCGATTCGAACCGTCGAGTTCGCCGACCTGCGCGTCTCCGACTATCTGGCACCGGTTTGCAGCCCGGAGGTTTTTTCGCAACTGCTCGACGACGCGGCAGCATGCGCGCAGATTCAGCGCCTCGTTCGCCCTTTCGATCTGCTGCGCATGACCAAGCTGCCCGACGCGCGGCTGCCGATCGAAAACCTGCTGGCGACATCCCGTCGCGTCTCGATGGACACCAACGCCTACGCGACGGTTCTCGTCGCGCCGTTCGAGCAATGGCGGTCCAGCGCGATCGATCGGTCCTACCAGAAGGAGCTCGCAAAGAAATATCGCCAGCTCCAAAAGAAGGGCGAGCTGAGCTTTTCATGCTGCGGCGACGGCACCTCCGTGCTCGAAGCGCTCGAAGTGATGAAGAAATTTCGCGGTCCGCGCTTTCAGGCGCAGGGCGACGGAGACCTGCTTCAGCGTCCCGAATATTTCGGCTTCTATTCCGACGTGGCGCTCCGTGGTCTCGGCAGCTTTGTGCGCCTCTACGCCATGAAGATGGACGGCGAAGTGATCGCCGCCGTGCTCGGACTGTGCCATCGCGGCAGCTTCCTCATCATCATGAGCGCCTTCGACATTTCCGGCTACAAGAGCCAGTCCCTGGGCGCGCTGATGTTCGAGCAGGTCGCGCGCGATTGTATCGAGCGTGGAGACGAGATGCTCGATTTCACCATCGGCGACGAGCCATACAAGAAATTGTTCGGCGGGCAGCCTTCGCCGATGTGGGCGGTCACGCAGGTCGGCAGCACCGCCGGCGCCGTCGCGCTGTTTGCGCTGAAGCAGGCGCCGTGGCTGAAGCTGGCGGCCAAGCGGCTATCGGATCTGCGGCTCCTGCCCGCCCGCACGCCAACGCCCACGCGCTGATCCATCGGCGGGTGAAGACGCGCGGAGCTCAGGCGCGCAGCGCGCCGCGAACGCGTCCAATCCAGCCCGGATGCATCTGATCGACGCGATGCGTCAGGCTGCGCCGCAGGAAGTGCAGCCGGCGCCGGACATCCCAGCCGATATCGTCGCGAGACGTCAGGGCCTGGCGGAAGCGAGCCATCTTCAGAGACTGCTGGTCCGCCGCGATCTTGTCGCGATCGGAATAGAACTGCGAGATCTTGTCCTGGCCCATGCCAGGGGTCGTGAGCCATCTCGGCGCATATTCGGTGCAAAGACGATCGACGTCCACCAGCAGGCGCGCGACGCCCGTCCCGGCGGCGGGACAATTGGTCTGGAAGGCATCACCGATGAGCACGATTCCGGGCTGAAGGTGTCCTTCGACGACGGTCAGATCCATCACCCAGTTCTGGACCTTGTCGATGACGCGGAAATCGCCGAGATAGGTCCGCAGTCCCGGCAGCAGACGCAAGACCGTTGCTTCCGGCTCGCGACGCAGCTCGCGCATGATCGGATCGGTCGGGTCACGGAACATGAAGAGATTGGCCCGCATGCCGGCGCGGACGGGAAACAGGCTGAGATAGTCGATGCCGTCCGCCGTGCGCTCGCCATAGCAGGTCAGCGCCGCGAAATCGAACGGGCGACCGTCTTGGCGGACAATCGTGAAACCGAACGACACCGAATGGCGCTCGGCCAGAATCCGTCGCTTGATACCGAGCTTGTATCCAAGAGCCGTCGCCATGCCGATCGCAAGCACGACGAGGCGCGCGGTCACGCGCCGCCCCGAGGCCAGCTCGAGACGCTGGACGTCGTCGCTGCTGCTGACCGCGGTGACCTCGTCGACGATCAGGCTGGAGGGATCAGGTATCTGGCTGCGCGCCATGGCAACGAGATCGGCATAGGAGAATCCATAGGCCTGACCGACGCTGACATCGACCACCTTGCCTTCCCGGATGTTGAGCACCTGGTCATATCGACAAGCGACGTTTTCGAGCGCGTTGAAGAAACCCAGCTTGCGCAACAACTCCAGTTGATGGCCGCCGATCTTCTCGACCCGGAATTCGTCCGGATGAACCGCGCGCTTTTCGATCAGGGCGACGCGATGCCCTGCCCGCGCCAGCACCGCAGCCGCAAGCGATCCTGCAAGGCCGCCGCCGACGATCGCGATGTCCGCCGCGATACTCGAAGTGTCGGCTGCGGCGTTCGGCTCGGTCACGGTTCTATCCGCCGTCATGATCTGGGCTCCCACGGTCAACTAAAGTCGCACGTGCAATTCTCCCGCCTGATCTGGCATCGCAGGGCCAAATGCGATGATTTCTCGATATCGAGGTTAACGAGCGGGAAGGCGGCCTCTCCCAGCGACGGCCGGCACGTCTCTTGCTGGGGAAGCTCCGTCAATAGCGGCTTTTGACAGCGTGGCGGCCGATCCCGGCGAGCCGTCCCGCAGTCAAACCGCTGGTCTCTCCTTTCTCCGCCGTCGTCGCCGCGCTACGCGACCGGTCGGTCCGAACCGCGCCTTGCTCTATTTGGGACAATGGGGACGACGATGTTCCACAGTGAAGCAACCGACGTCGCCTCGATATCGTCAGCGCCGGTGCGGACCGGGACGCTGCCCATTAACACTCGGGGCTTGTCGGCATGCTAGGTTGTCGCCAATACCGGAACATGTCTCTTCAGGAGAGAGCCGCTCCTTAGATTTCCATGATCGAATTCATCCTCCAGCTGTTGCGGCGTGACGTCACGCGCGGTGTCGTCGGTACCATCCTCCTCAAGGTTGGCAGCGGCGCACTTGCGTTTGCGCTGTTCTCGCTGGCGGCGCGAACGATGTCGCCCGACGGCTTCGGCATCTTTGCGACCTGGCTTTCGGTTGCGCAGATCGCCGCCGTCATCGGACTGGTCGGGCAGGAATCCTTGCTGGTTCGCTTCCTGAACGAATACCAGGTCGGCGAGCGGCCGGACCTCACCAAAGGCGTGCTGCTGTCGAGCTTCAAGATCACGTCGGTCGCCATGCTGATCGTGATTGTCGGCATCGCCATCGCGGCGAACATGAGAGGCGACTGGTGGGTGCTGATCCTCGCGGTGTCGGCCTACACGGCGGTGAACGCCGGCGTGATGCTCGGCAGCCAGGTCGCACGCTCATTGGTCAGCATCCTCATGGGCGAAGGAAATCGCGAGTTCTTCTGGCGGGTCATCGTCGTCCTCTTCCTGCTCGCCATGCTGCTCGTACACCGGAAGCTTGATCCCGCCGAGTTGTTCGCGGTGATGACCGTTGCCATGTCCGTCAGCCTCGCTGCGCAGATCATCTCGATCGCACGCGTGCTGCCTGATCTGCGCGGCACGGCTGCGCGTTCCGAAACATCTCGCTGGAACTCGAGCGCCCTTCACTTCTGGCTCGCATCCATCCTCGAGGTCGCAAACCAGTATTTCGACGTCATCCTCGTCTACTGGATGCTCGATCCAACGACGGCCGGAATCTATTTTGCCGCCTCACGCCTCGCCAACATCTTCGCCATGGTTTCGGCGGCATTGTACACGTTCGGCGCGCGCCGCCTTCCCTCGCTGTATTTCAGCAAGAACCATCTGGAGTTCGAGCGAACGCTGCGGTTGATGGCGGAAGTGACGGCGCTTTGCGTGGCCGCCGGGCTCGCCACCGTCTGGGTCGGCGGCCCCTATCTCCTCAACCTGTTCGGACCTCATTTCACCGAGCAGCATTCGGTCTTGATCGTGCTCGCAATCGGAACGGCCATCCAGGCCGCTGGCGGCCCGTCCGCAGCAATCCTTCAGCTGACCGGCCACGAACGGATCTATGTTCCCGTCGTCGCCGCCAACGTCGCGCTGCGGCTCGCGGGATTTCTCGTCCTCATTCCCTGGCTCGGCTTGCTCGGCGCGGCGATTTCCGCCACGGTGTCGCTGGCGCTCGCAACCATTGCGCTGAACGTCCTCTGCCGCCGGCGAACGGGCGTGGATCCTTCAATCCTCGTGCTTTTGCGCTTCGGCGCCCTGAAGCGCGGCAAATATGCCGTCCGCGGCATCGACCCCGGTGAATAGTCCGCAATCGTGGCATCGCTCTGCAGCCCTTGGCCATGAGTCTGCGCCGCGCAGGTCCGATTGGTTAACGCGCTTCCTGCGCAGCGTTCGGGAACCAGTAGAATGGCTGCGCGAACGATCTCAACAACCGAGCCTTGCATTAACTCCGTTTGTGTCTAGCCGGTGTCCACGCGATGCCCGCATGATAGGTACGGTGTTAAGAAGGTGAAGATTTCGTTTCTCTAGCGGGTCGGGATCCGTGCTCCACTATCAGCCGAACAAGGAATTGGGCGAGACGACCGCGACTGCACCTGCGCAGTCAAACGGCCGCGGACGAAAGCTGCACGTGCTTCTCGCGCAAACCCAGGCCGAGAACGCCGGCGCGCAGGAGATCTCCAGGCTGCTCGGCGCCGGGCTGACCGCGCGCGGCTACCGCGTCACCAACCTCTTCTTCTTCCGCAAATCGGATTCCTTCGACGAGCCGCCCGATACGCTCTACTGCGCGCCGAGCCGGCCGGGCAATCCGCTGGCGCTGCTGCGGATGCTGTGGACGCTCGGCCGTCATGTCAGGACGATCGAGCCCGACGCCGTTCTGACATTCCAGCATTTCGGCAACGTCATCGGCGCCGGCGTGACGCGCCTCGTCAGCCGCGCACCTGTCATCGCCAATCAGGTTTCATCTGCGCTGTCGATGAGCTGGCCCGTTCGCACCGCCGATATCGTCATGGGCAGCGCCGGCTTCTTCGACCGCATCACGCTCAATTCGCACGATATGGAGCGCGAATATTCGGGCTATCCCGCAGCCTACCGGTCGCGCATGGTGCATGTGCCGCACGGCTTCGACGACAAGGCCCTCACCCTGACGAAAGAGGCCGCACGGCAGAGATTCAACCTGCCGCCGGATCGCGTCCTGCTTGGCTGCGCAGCAAGGCTGCATCCGCACAAGCGGCTCGACGCGGCCATCCGTCTGCTGCCGGATGAGCCGTCCTGGCATCTCGCGCTCGCCGGCCAGGGCGCCGACGAAGCCCGGCTGAGGCAGCTGGCGAGCGAGTTGAAGGTGTCGGACAGGCTGCATCTGCTCGGAGAAATCCCCCCGAGCCGGATGGCGGACTTTCTCGCCTGCCTGGACGTGTTCGTGTTCCCGACCCAGGCCGAGACTTTCGGTCTGGCTGCGGTCGAAGCGGCGAACGCCGGTGTTCCCTCGGTCGTCACCGATCTTCCTGTCCTGCGCGAAGTGTTGTCTTACGAAGGCAAGCCGACGGCGCTCTTCGTCGACGCCTCCGATCGTGCGATGCTGGCGGCGGCCGTCTCCAGGCTGCTGACGGACCAGCATTTGAGCGACGAGCTGCGACAAAACGCCAAAGGCCTGCGGTTGCGCTATTCGGTAGATGCCATGGTGGAGGAATACGTTCGAATTCTCGGCCAGGTCCTCTGACCGGACGATTGGAATGATGGGCTCGACATGATCATCGAGTTTCGCTGTGAACGTGAGTACGCGCGGCGCTGGATGAGCCGCGAGACGCTATCGATCGACGGCCGGGACGTTCCGGTTCAAATCGCGTGGACGGCAACGGCCGAGCCGCGGCCCGCAGGTCTCGACGCCCTGTTCGAGCTCGAGCGCATGGTGCTGCACAAGGGCCAGCACAGCGGCGCCAACAGGTTGAACGTCGATTCGGCGCCGACGCGGGCTCGCACCGAGACAGCCGACGTGATCGTCGATTTCACCGGCGGCGCGCGCGATCCGAGCAACTCCGCCCGGCTGTATCTCCGTCCGCTGTTCAATGGCGTCGCCGGCGAAAACGCCGCGCTCGCCGCCATCCTGGCCGGCGACCTGCCGGTGATCGACATCGTCAACGAGATCGACGGCTCGGTTCTCGATCGCGGCCATCCATCCAGCGAAATTGCCGCAGGCCTCGGCGGCGCGCTGGAAACCGTCATGGCGCGAACACTGACCATGGTCGCGGCGATCCTGTCGGGAAGCCCGCGGATTGTGCCGCAGCTGGCGCCCCTCGCCGGCAACGGCTCGCGCCGCGGCCCTGTTGGCTACGTCACACGCGGCCTTGCCGTCTCGATCGCCAAGGAGATCTATCGCCTCTGCTGCTATGCCCCGCATTGGCATGTCGGCTGGCGCTTCAATGACGGCGCAGGCGTCTGGCAGACCGGCGATCTATCAGGTCCAAGCTGGAACGTGCTGGGAGATCCCGGCAACCATTTCTACGCGGATCCCTTTCCGATCACGTGGCACGGGCGAACGTTCGTCTTCTTCGAGGACCTCGATCACCGCGTCGGCAAGGGCATCATCTCGGCGATCGAGTTCGGTGACAATGGGCCGACCGGCGCGGCCGTGCCGGTGCTGGAGGAGCCCTGGCACCTCTCCTATCCGTTTCTGATCGAAGACGGTGGCGAGTTGTGGATGATTCCGGAGAGCTCGATCCACAAGGACGTCGCTCTCTACAAGTGCGTTCGCTTCCCCGACAAATGGGAGCGGCACGCGACGCTGCTGTCGGGACTCGAGCTGGCCGATGTCACGATCACGCAGCACAACGGCCTGCACTATCTGTTCGGAGCCTGGCGCGACGGAACTGGCGGCTACTCGGATTCGCTGGCGATCTATTACGCCGATCACCTCCTGGGCCCCTGGCTGCCGCACGCCAGCAATCCGGTCCTGATCGACCGCGCGAGCACGCGGCCGGCGGGGAATTTCGTCACGATCAACGGCAGACTGTGGCGCCCGGTTCAGAACTGCACCGACGGATACGGGGCGGCGCTCGCACTGGCGGAAGTGGTCGAACTGTCGCCGACGACATTCAGGCAGATCGTCCGCCATTCCCTGAAGCCCGGACCGGCATGGCCCGGCAGGAAGCTCCACACCCTGAACCGCTGCGGCCGGCTCGAGGTGATCGACGGCTCGCATGTCCAACCCAAGACCCGCGCTCTCGCGAGCAGATCCCCATCTGCCGTGTTACCCGCGCGAACCAATCCCTCCACCGTCCGCTAGGGCGGAGCCAGTTGGCGGCCTTGCGCTGCGGACGGCGTGGATCAAACACGCCGCCCGTCGTTTCGTAGCTGGCCCCTCAGAAAGGGACGGCGTCCTACTGCGAGCGATCCGAGGTCCAGCCCTTGTACTGGGCAACATTGTCCCTGGTCACGAGCTTGGACGGCAGCAGCTCGACGGTCGAGGCCGGCTTCTCGCCATTGAGAATGCCGACGCCGACCTGCACGGCCCGCCGCGCCATGAAGAACGGGTCCTGCGAGGCCGAGGCCTGAATCTGCGGCGACTGCGGATCTTTCAGCGCGGCCTCGATATCGGGCGCGCCGTCGACCGCGGTGATGACGATGCCGCTGCGGTTCTGCTGGCGCGCCGCAAGATCGGTGCCGATCGCCTGCGGATCGTTGATGGCGAAGATGGCGTCGATCTTGGGGAAGCGGGTCAGATAGCCTTGCGCGACGGTGAGGCCGCCTTCGCGCGAGCCTTTGCCGTCCTGGTCGCTGGACAACACCTTGATGCCGGGGTTCTTCGAGAACACGTTCTTGCAACCGACGACGCGGTCGATCACGGCGGAGACCTGCGGGCCGTTCTGGATGATGACGTCCCCCTTGCCCCCCAACTTGTCGACGATGTACTGGCAGGAGATCTCGCCGGCCTGCACGTTGTTGGTGGTCACGGTGGCATCGGCGCCTTCGGCCGCAGTATCAACCGCGACGACGACGATGCCCGCCGCCTGCGCCTTCTTGATCGCCGGCCCGATCGCCTTGGGATCGCCGGGGTTGAGCAGGATCAGGTCGACGCCGGCGGCGATGAAATTGTCGATCTGGGTGACCTGCTTGCCGAGATCGTATTCGAAGCCAACCGCGGTGATCTTCACGTTGGGGTTGGTCTTCTTCGCCTCGAACTCGGCGCCCTTCGACAGCGCGACGAAGAACGGGTTACCCATCGAGCCCAGCGAGACGCCGATCGACTTGAGCTCCTTGGCGAAGGACGGCGCGGTGGTCAGGGCGAGCGCCATCGCGGCGCCGGCGAGCGTGGTCTTCTTCAACATTGGCTTCCTCCCTGGTCTGTCTTCGTCCCCGGCGCGGCAGACCAGTTGCCGCAACGGAACTTCGCTTTTCAAGTTCTGGCAGAGCCTTCAAGTTCTGGCGGAGCCCTGCAGCCGATAGCGATCGAGTGCCACGGCGCCGATGATCACCAGTCCCTTGATGACATACTGCCAGATGTCGGAGACGCCGACGAGAATGAGGCCGTTCGAGAGAACGGCGATGATCAGCGCCCCGACCAGCGTACCCCAGATCGAGCCGATGCCGCCGACGAACGAGGTGCCGCCGAGGATCACGGCGGTGATGGCGTCGAGCTCGTAGCTCTGTCCGAGCTGCAGGCCGTTGGCCGCATAGAGCCGCGCCGCCTGCATCGCCCCGCCGAGCCCGGCGAAAAGTCCGGAGACGCCGTAGACGAAGATCACCACGGCCCAGACCTTGATGCCGGCAAGCCGCGCCGCGCTCTCATTGCCGCCCACCGCATAGATGTGCACGCCGAGCACGGTCCGGCGCAGCACCAGCCACGAAATGACGATGACGAGCAAGGCGATCACCGAGAGCCACGGGATCGATGCGACGCCGGGAACGAGGGTCAGCGAGCCGTTGCCGATGAAGGCATAAGGAATGGACGGATTGAACACGGTGGTATCGGCCCCGAGCAGCCGCGCAAGGCCCCGCACGGCAGTGAGAGAGCCGAGCGTGACGATGAAGGGCGGCAGGCGGAGCAGCGCAATCAACGCGCCGTTGACGATTCCAAAACCAAGGCCGGTGAGCAGCGACGCCGGCAGCCACAGCATTCCAAGCTCCGGCAACTTGGAGAGCGTCAACCCGGCCATCGCGGAGGCCGCCAGGATCGAGCCGACCGAAAGGTCGATGCCGCCGGTGAGGATGACGAAGGTCATGCCTGCGGCGAGCACGGTGTTCACGGCGGCCTGCTGCAACACGATCCCGAGATTCTGCCCGGTGAAGAAACGTCCGTCGGACAGGAAATGGAAGCCGATGCAGAGGATCAGCAGCACCGGCAGCATACCCAGCGCGCTGATCAGCACCCTCACGCGCTGGCGCCTCGTCTCTGCGGCAGCACCGTTGGTCGTCGTCGGGGCGGACTGAGCCTCCGCAGCACCATTGTCAGGCATCGAGATGCTCCATCCCCGTGGCAAACGCCATGATGTCTTCCTGTGTCAGCGGCGAAGTGGGGCCGCGCGTGACCTCGCCGGCGATGTGCCCGGCGCGCATCACGACGACGCGGTCGCAGATGCCGATGATTTCGGGGAGATCGGACGAGATGACCAGGATCGCGGTGCCGGCCTTGGCCAGATTGTCGATGATCGAGTAGATTTCCGACTTGGCACCGACATCGACGCCGCGCGTCGGCTCGTCGAGGATCAACACCTTTGGCCCAATGGCCAGAAGCCGCGACAGCAGCAGCTTCTGCTGATTGCCGCCGGACAGGCCGCCGGCGGCGACGCCGACATTGGCGGCGCGGATGCTGAGACCTGCGAAGGCCCGGTCGGCGCGCTCGCGCGCCTTGTCGCGATCCAGGAACCAGCCGAGCTTCGCATCGCGGCCGAGCACGGCGAGATTGATGTTGTCCAGGCACGACATGTCGAGAAACAGCCCGAGCGCCTTCCTGTCCTCGGTCAGGTAGGCGATCCCGGCCTCGAGCGCCTCACTCGGCGTGCGGATCTCGATCGGGCGGCCCTCAAGCTCGAGACGCCCTGACGTTCGCGGCGCCGCCCCGATGATGAGATGCGCAAGCTCGGTGCGGCCGGCGCCGACGAGACCGGCGAGCCCGACCACCTCGCCCGCATGCACGGTGAGCGAGCAGCCCTTGACACGCCGGCCATCGGCCATGTCGATCGCAGCGAGCACGGGATGTCCCCGCCCCGCCTTGGGATCGTGGTCCTTCTTGTAGAACGATGAGACGTCGCGCCCCACCATCATCCGCACGATGGCGTCGGCACGAATCTCGCCCTTGTCGAGCGAGCCGACCAGCCGACCGTCGCGCAGCACGGTGACGCGGTCGCCGAGCGCGTAGACCTCGTCCATGCGATGCGAGATGTAGATGATGGCGAGTCCCTCGGCGCGAAGCTGGCGGATCAGCGCGAACAGCCGCGCGCTCTCGCCGGCAGACAACGCGGTGGTCGGCTCGTCCATGATCAGGATCTTTGATCTCGCGTGCAGCGCACGCGCGATCTCGACAAGTTGCCGCTGCCCCATGGAGAGATGCGCGACCAGCGTCGATGGCAGGAAGTCTGCGCCCAGCCGTTTCAGGATGGGACCGACGCCCTCGCGCATCTCGCCGCGCGCCAGCATTCCCGAACGCGAGATCTCGCGGCCGAGATAGATATTCTCCGCCACGGTGAGGTTGGGAGCGAGCGACAGTTCCTGATAGATGATGGCGATGCCTGCGTTGCGGCCGCCGAGCGGACCTTCGATCCGTACCGGGTGTCCTTCGATGCGGATCTCGCCGCCGGGATCGGGCCTGTAGGCGCCGGACAGGATCTTCATCAGCGTCGACTTGCCGGCGCCGTTCTCCCCCATCAAGGCATGGACTTCGCCGGCATAGACGGTGAGATCGACAGCACGCAGCGCCTTGATGCCGAAGAAGGATTTTGAGACCCCGCGCATCTCGAGGATCGGATCGTTCATCGTGCCTCCCGGCGCAATGCGTTTCCCACCCGCGTCTCGATCTTCTGTCAGCGCGGCTCACGCATTAAACAAAAGGCCGCGGCGCAGGGCAATACTGAACACAACAGAATGCAACGTCGCGGCGGCGCTAGTGGCGCGGCCGATACAGTTCGCGCCACGCGGGAAGCCGCTCGGCAT
The DNA here is from genome assembly GCF_006658625.1 of Bradyrhizobium sp. UNPF46. Classification (NCBI taxonomy): domain Bacteria; kingdom Pseudomonadati; phylum Pseudomonadota; class Alphaproteobacteria; order Hyphomicrobiales; family Nitrobacteraceae; genus Bradyrhizobium; species Bradyrhizobium sp. UNPF46. The sequence goes on along the minus strand of NZ_LFJB01000009.1, from coordinate 128,848 downwards.
ACGCATCCGTCAGCCCGGCGTCAGGTTCGAATGCTTCGATGCGCTGCGGCCGCGTGCATACCGTGTCGATTGCCTCACCGGTGACAGCAAGTCGCCCCAATCTCGCCGCACCGAACGCCGCGCCGGTCTCGCCTCCGGCCAGACGATGGATCGGTACGTTCAGTACGTTCGCCAGCACCGAGAGCCAGAACGCCGACCGTGAGCCACCGCCGATGACATCGGCCTCCGCAATCTCGATGCCGGCATCGGCGAGCGCATCGCGGCAATCGGCAAGTGCGAAGGCAACGCCTTCGAGCACAGCCTGCACGACCGCCGTGCGATCGGTGCCATGACTCAAGCCGTCGAGCGTGCCGCGCACGGCGGGGTCGTCATGCGGCGTCCGCTCGCCGGCAAGATACGGCAGGAAGCTCACCGGCGACGGCGCCTGCGGACGCGACCCCAACGGCGCCAGCAACTCGGCCTCGGTGATGCCGAACAGGCGCGCGGCCCAGGCGAGGCAGGAGGCGGCCGAGAGGATCGCGCCGGCCTGAATCCACATGCCGGGAACGGCGTGACAAAACGTATGCACCGCACGGTCCGCGTTGGCGGCGATTGTGCTGGTCGGCGCCAGCAAGGCGCCTGAGGTTCCCAGCGATATGAACGCGGTTCCCGGCGCGATGGCGCCGATGCCGACGGCGCCGGCCGGATTGTCGCCGGCACCGCCCGCAATGATCGGCGGCCTGGTCATGCCCCAGCGCCGCGCCAGCTCACCTCGCAGGATCGTTGCGGGCGCGCATCCCTCGACCAGACGCGGCATGTGATCGCGCGACAGGCCGGTCGCCGCCAGCGCCGCGTCCGACCAGTCCCGGCGCGCGGCGTCGAGCCATAGGGATCCCGATGCGTCCGAGACGTCCTCGATGGCCTCACCGGACAGTACCAGCCGTAGATAGGCCTTTGGCAGCAGGACGAGCTTCGTCGCCGCAAAGACGTCAGGCTCGTGCGTCGCGATCCAGAGCAATTTTGGCGCGGTGAATCCCGGCATCGCCTTGTTGCCGGTCGTCGCGCGCAAGGCGGGCCAGCGTTGCTCCAGGACGCGACACTCAGCGGCCGAGCGTCCGTCGTTCCAGAGGATGCAAGGCCGCAAGGGTCTCGAGCTCGCATCGAGCAGGGTGGCGCCGTGCATCTGGCCGGACAATCCGATGCCCTCGACGGCCGCCAGCTCCGTTCCATGCGACGCCTTCAAGGCATCCAGCGTGGCGAAGACCGCATCGATCCATTGCGCGGGGTCCTGCTCGGAATAGCCTGGCCGCGGCGAGGCGGTCGCGAGCGGGCGGCTCTCGCTTGCAATCACGCGCTGGGCATCGTCGACGAGGACGGTCTTGACTGCGGACGTCCCGAGATCGATGCCGAGATACATGGATGCTTCCCGCTCATTTCGCCGCGTCGATCCAGATCCCCGGCTCCGAACGCTCGCGAATATAGCTGACCAGGAAGTCGGAGAAGACCCTGATCTTGGCGGGCAGCCTGACGCGGTTTTGATAGGCGATGTTCATGGTGAGCAGCGGAAGCTGCCAATCTCTCAGGACGGGCACCAGCCGGCCGGCCGCGAGATCGCTCTGCACGATGTAGAGCGGCTGGATCAGGATGCCGAGCCCCGCGCGCGCCGCACCACAGATGATCTGGCCGTCATTGCTGTCGAGCGTCGGCGCGATCCGGACCGTCTGCGTCGTGCTGCCCTGGCTCAGCTTCAACGAATAGGGATCATTGGCGAGATTGTAGATCAGCATGTTGTGGCGAGCGAGATCGGCCGGATGCTCCGGCACGCCATGCTTCTCCAGATATGACGGGGCAGCGGCGAGCACGCGGTGCATCTGGCCGATACGGCGCACGACGATGTTGGAATCCGGCTCGTGTTCCCGCGTGCGGATCGCGACGTCGATGCCGGCCTCGATGAAGTCCAGATAGCGGTTTGCGCTGATGATCTGCACGCTGAGATCAGGATAGAGCGCGCGGAAGGCGGGCAGCATTGGCGCGAGGTAGATCATCGCGAAGGACAGCGAAGACGTCACGCGCAGCATGCCCTTCGGCGACAGCGCGCGGTCGGAGACGGCGTCCTCGGCCTCGGCGAGCTCGTTCAGCAGCGTGCTGCAGCGTTGCAACAGCTCCTGCCCTGCCTCGGTCAGCCATTGCCGGCGCGTGTTGCGCTCGATCAGCCGGACCGCAAGCCGCTCCTCCAGCGCGCTGAGGTGACGACTGGCGGCCGCGTTCGACATGCGCAGGATTTCGGCAGCTTTGGAAAGACTGCCGAGTTCGGCCGTTTTGGAGAAGACCTCGAGTTGGAGCAGCCGGTCCATTTTTGCTAAAAGAGGAAAAGAGACTTACAAATTTTGACCTTTATTTCCGATTTCTGCAAGTCAAAATGGCGCCAACAAAGCACTATTGCAGGCGAGGAAATCAGGAAATGTCGGGCCCGATCAGGCACATCGTGATGTGGCGGCTGCGCGGGGAGACCCCCGAGGAGCGCTCCGCCGCCCGGGTCAAGGTCAAGACCCTGTTCGAGGGCCTCAAGGGACGGATCGACGGCCTCACCCATATCGAGGTCGGCATGGACGTCAGTGCCGTCGACTATGCCTGCGACGTGGTCCTGTTCTCCGAATTCACCGACCAGGCCGCGCTCAGCGCCTATGCCAACCATCCGGAACATCTGCGCGTCCGCGAGGCGCTTGGCGACTTGCGGATCGGACGCTTCCAGGTCGATTATCCCATCAAAGAGACCGGCGCATGATCGGTTCGTTCACCTTTGAAAACCTGCCCTGCCGTGTCGTGTTCGGCAGCGGAACCTTGGCTGCGGCGAAGGCCGAAGTCGAGCGGCTCGGCGGCACGCGCGCGCTGGTGCTGACGACGCCGCAGCAGGAGGCGCAGGGCAAAAGTCTCGGGGCCGCGCTCGGCGCGCTCTATGCCGGCATCTTTCCCGGCGCCACCATGCATACCCCGGTCGAGGTCACCGAGCGGGCGCTCGCCGCGATGAAGGCGTGCGAGGCCGACTGCGTCGTGGCGCTCGGCGGCGGCTCGACCACGGGCCTCGGCAAGGCGCTGGCCTTGCGCACCGGCGTCAACCAGCTCTGCATTCCCACCACCTATGCCGGCTCGGAGATGACGCCGATCGTCGGCCAGACCGAGAACGGCCTGAAGACCACGGTGCGCGACGCAGCGATCCTGCCGGAGACCGTGATCTATGATGTCGACCTGACTCTGACGCTGCCGGCGAGCATGGCCGCGACCTCGGGCATCAATGCGATCGCCCATGCGGTCGAGGCGCTCTATGCGCGCGATACCAATCCCGTCACATCGCTGATGGCGGAAGAAGGCATCCGCGCGCTGGCCCGCGCCCTGCCCGCGATCGCCGCGAAAAGCGACGACCGCGAGGCGCGCACCGAGGCGCTCTATGGCGCCTGGCTGTGCGGCGTCTGCCTCGGCACCGTCGGCATGGCGCTGCATCACAAACTTTGCCACACACTCGGCGGCACTTTTGATCTGCCTCACGCGGAAACCCACACTATCGTGCTGCCGCATGCGCTCGCCTACAACGCGCCGGCCGTGCCCGATGCGATGACGCGGATCTCGCGCGCGATCGGCGCGGCCGATGCGGCGCGGGGACTCTTCGATCTCGCAAGACAGCTCGGTGCGAAGCTGGCGCTGCGCGATATCGGCATGCCCGAGAGCGGGATCGACAGGGCGGCCGATCTTGCGGTGACGAATGCCTATTGGAATCCGCGTCCGCTCGACCGCAACGCCATCCGCGACCTGATCGCACGCGCCTGGGCCGGCGAGCCGCCCGGCGCCGTCAAAGCGGCGGCTTGAGGCGATGCGACGCACGCTGATCAGATCGGCCACCGTCATCACCATGGATGACGCGATCGGCGACCTCGCGACCGGCGACGTGCTGGTCGAGGGCAGCCGCATCATTGACGTGCGCCCGTCGATCGACGTCGCGGCCGACACGGAGGTTGTCGACGGCGCGGGCCGCATCGTCATCCCCGGTCTGATCAACGCCCACATGCATACCTGGCAGACGGGCTTGCGCGGTTTTGCCGCGAACTGGACGCTGCTGGAATATTTCCGCCGCATGCATGCCGGGCTCGCGACCGTGTTCCGGCCCGACGACATCCACATCGCCACCCTCGTCGGCGCGCTGAACCAGATCAACCACGGCGTCACGACGCTGGTCGACTGGTGCCACAACAATCCGACGCCAGATCACACCGACGCTGCCGTGCGCGGCCTGATCGAGAGCGGCATCCGCGCCGCCTTCTTCCATGGTTCGCCCAAACCGGAGCCGAAGCCGGACGAGCCGCATTTCTCGGAAGTGCCGCATCCGCGCCGCGAAGTCGAGCGGCTGCTGGCCGGCCCCCTCGCCGATCGCGACGGCCTCGTCACGCTCGGGCTCGCGATCCTAGGCCCGCATTATTCGACGCTCGATGTCGCCATGCACGATTTCCGCCTGGCGCGCGAACTGAAGCTGATCGCGTCGATGCATCAGGGCGGCGGACCGGCGAAAACGCCCGGCGGTTGGGAGAAGCTGATCGAGGCCGGCCTCGTCGGCTCCGGCGTCAACGTCGTCCATGGCAATGATCTGCCCGACGCGTTGCTGGACCGGATGGTCGATCTCGGCGTGTCCTTCTCGGTCACGCCCGAGAACGAGATGATCCAGGGCCACGGCTTCCCGATCACCGGGCGGCTGCTCGAACGCGGCGTGCGACCGACCATCGGCGTCAATCTGGAATCGGTGCTGGCCGGCGATCTACTCTCCGCCGCACGCGTCGCCCTCTCCATGCAGAGGGCACTCGACAACGCGGAGGCGCGCAAGATCCACGGCACCATTCCGGCGACGACCACGATTCCCGTCCGGGAGGCGCTGCGCTGGCTCACGATGGAAGGCGCCCGCATGCTCGGTCGCGAGCACCACATCGGCTCGCTGACGCCCGGCAAGCTGGCCGACCTCGTCATCGTCAACGCCTCCGACCTCAATCTCCATCCGGTCCACGATCCCGTCGCGACCGTGGTGATGCAGACGAGCCTCGCCAATATCGAGGCCGTCATGATCGGCGGTGCGTGGAAGAAGCGGAGCGGCCGGCTGCTGGTCAACGATCTGGAGACGAAGAAAGAGCTGCTGGCGCGATCGGGGCGCCGGCTGGTGCAGGACATCGAACGACAAGGACGCGCCGCCTGAAGGCGCCCATGGACAGGAACAATGACAGACACCTCTAAAAGCGTCGCGTTCATCGGTATCGGCAAGATGGGTCTGCCGATGTCGGTGCTCGTCGCCAAGGCCGGCTACGCCGTCACCGCGTTCGACCAGAGCGCCGCGCGGATCGCGGAGGCGCGTGCGCAGGGCATTTCGATTGCCGCTTCGCCCGCCGAGGCCGTGAGCGGCAAGGCCGCCGTCATCACATCCCTGCCCGACGACGCCGCTTTGCGCGGCGCGCTGCTCGGCTCCGCCGGCCTCATTGCGGCGATGGCGCCCGAAACCGTCCTGATCGAAACCAGCACGGTGAGCGTCGAGGCCTCCACGGAGGTTGCAGCCGCGGCGCAGGCGCGCGACATCGCCTATCTGCGTTCGCCGGTCTCCGGCAACGCCAGCATCGTTCACACCGGTGCCCTGACTTGCTTCATCTCGGGTCCGAAGGACGCCTTCGACAACGCAAAACCTCTGTTTGCTGCCTTCACCCGCGCGCAGACCTATCTCGGGCCGACCGAGGAAGCGCGCTACGCAAAGCTCTCGGTCAATCTGATGATCGCGGTGTCGGCGGCGATGATGGCGGAGAGTCTCGCATTGGCGCGCAAGGGCGGCATCGCCTGGCAGGACATCCTGAAAGTGCTCGACGACAGCGCGGTCGCCTCCCCCATGGTGAAGTACAAGACCGCACCGCTGCGCACGCGGGACTTCAAGTCCACCTTCTCCTGCAAGCAGATGGCCAAGGATCTCGATCTCATCCTCGGCGCCGGCCATGCCGTCGGCGTGCCGCTTCAACTCGCCGCGCAGGTGCGCGAGACCTATGGCTCGCTGGTCGCGCAAGGCGACGGCGACACCGACTTCATCGCGACCGTCAAGCACCTGGAACGGCTGTCCGGCCTCGGCGAACCCACACTCTGATCCACGGAGCCCATATGCGTAACTTCGACGAGACCACGATCACCGACGCGGTGCTGGAGCGGATCGCGGGCGCGTCCGATCCGCGCATCAAGGAGGTCAGCGAGGCGCTGGTGCGGCACTTGCACGCCTTCGTTCGCGAGGTGCGGCCGACCCAGAAGGAATGGGAGTTCGGCATCGACTTCCTGACCCGCACCGGCCACATGTGCAACGACAAGCGCCAGGAATTCATCCTGCTGTCGGACACGCTCGGCGTCTCCATGCTGGTCGACGCGATCAATCATCCGGTGCCGGAAGGCGCGACTGAGACCACGGTGCTTGGCCCGTTCTTCGTTCAGGCTGCGCCCGAAAAGGACAGCGGCGCCGACATCTCCGGCCCGATGGAAGGCGATCCGATGCTGGTCACCGGCTCGGTTTCGACCGTGGACGGCAAGCCGCTCGTGGGCGCCATCGTCGATGTCTGGCATTCCGACGACGACGGCTATTACGACGTGCAGCAGCTCGACCAGATCGGCGATCTCGCGATGCGCGCCCGCTTTCACACCGACGCCAACGGCCGCTTCCATTTCTGGTCGATCAAGCCTGCCGCCTATCCCATCCCGCATGACGGCCCGGTCGGGGACATGCTGGAGGCCCAGGGCCGCCATCCCTGGCGTCCCGCGCACGTGCACTTCATGATCTCGGCACCGGGCTTCGAGCAGCTCGTCACGCACGTGTTCGTGGCCGGCGACAAATATCTCGACAGCGACGTGGTGTTCGGCGTCAAGGACAGTCTGATCCGCGAATTCACCAGGCATCCCGCCGGCCGTGCGCCGGATGGTCGCATGGTGGACAGCGACTATTTTCATCTCAACTATGATTTCGGCCTGAAGCAGGTTGCGAGCAGCGCAAGAGCCGCCTAAGCCGAACGACAACAGAGCGGACCGGCAAGCGTCCGCGATCGGAGCAGACAGGGAGCAAGGATGGGACCGCGGGTCAGCACGAGCATATTGGCCGATCGCCTCACCGGCATGATCGGCCCGCGCGCGAGCGTTGCGCGCGGCGTGCTCGATCAGCATGGGCAGAGCGAGTCGCATTATCGGAGCCTGCCGCCCGACATCGTCGTCTTCCCCGAAACGACGCAGGAGGTCGCGGAAATCGTCAAGCTCTGCGCCAGTGCGAGCATGCCGGTCGTGCCGTACGGCGCGGGGACCTCGCTCGAAGGCAATGCCGCCGCGGTCGCCGGCGGCGTCTGCTTCGACTTCGCGCGCATGAACAAGGTGCTGGCGGTGCACGACAGCGACATGGATGTCGTCGTGCAACCCGGCATCACGCGCAAGCAGCTCAATGCCGAGCTGCGCAATACCGGCCTGTTCTTCCCGATCGATCCCGGCGCCGACGCCTCGATCGGCGGCATAACGTCGACGCGCGCCTCCGGCACCATGGCCGTGCGCTACGGAACCATGAAGGACAATGTCATGGCGCTGGAGGTGGTGCTGGCCGACGGCCGCGTGATCCGCACCGCCAAACGCGCACGAAAGTCCGCCGCCGGCTATGACCTGACACGCATGTTCGTCGGCGCCGAAGGCACGCTCGGTGTCATCACCGAGATCACCTTGAAGGTGCACCCCGTGCCGCAGGCCATCTCGGCCGCGGTGTGCAGCTTCGACACCCTGCACGATGCCGTCGACACCGCGATCTCGGTGATCCAGTCTGCGATTCCCGTGGCGCGCGTCGAACTGCTCGACGACGTCATGATGCGCGGCATCAACGCCTACGCCAAGCTCGGCTATCGCGAGGCCCCCACCCTGTTCTTCGAATTCCATGGCTCCGAGGCCTCCGTCGCCGAGCAGGCCGAGGCCGCGCAGGCGATCGCCGCCGACCATGGCGGCCATGGCTTTGCCTGGGCGAAGGCACAGGAAGACCGCAGCCGGCTCTGGCATGCCCGCGACAACACGCTCTATGCCGGCCTCGGCCTGCGACCCGGCGCACGCGCCGTGATCACCGATGTCTGCGTGCCGATCTCGCGGCTGGCGGAATGCCTGACCGAAACGCGGCGCGACGCGGACGAGCACGGTTTTACCGCGCCGATCGTCGGCCATGTCGGCGACGGCAATTTCCACATGCTGATCCTGATCGATCCGGCAAAGCCCGAGGAGGCCGAAGCCGCCAAGGCGCTGCAGGCCCGCATGGTCTCCCGCGCCATCGCCATGGACGGCACCTGCACCGGCGAGCACGGCATCGGGCTCGGCAAGATCGACTATCTCACCGATGAGCTCGGCGAGGCCGTGGATGTGATGCGATCGATCAAGACCGCGCTCGATCCGAAGGGCCTGATGAACCCCGGCAAGATCTTTGCGAGCGGAGCCAAATCATGAGCAACAAGTCATGAGCGACGCCCTCCCGATCGAGGTCACCTCGCCCACGCCGCTCCTGGAGCTGCGCGGCATCAGCAAGGAGTTTCCCGGCGTCAAGGCGCTGGATGACGTGTCCTTTGCCGTCTACCCCGGCGAAGTCCACATGCTGCTGGGCGAGAACGGCGCCGGCAAGTCGAGCTTGATGAAGGTGCTGTGCGGCGCTTACCGCGCCGATGCCGGCGAGTTCTATTACAACGGCGCGAAGGTCACGATCTCGTCCACTGCCGATGCGCAGAAGCTCGGCATCGCCGTGATCTTCCAGGAATTCTCCCTGGTCCCCTATCTCGATATCGCCCAGAACATCTTCCTCGGCCGCGAGCCGAAGGGCCGTATTCCCGGCACCATCGACCGCCGCAGGATATTGGCCGATGCCAGGCGCGTGCTCGATACGATCGGCTTCGACATCGATCCCTCCACCACCGTCGACAAGCTGGGCGTCGCGCAGCAGCAGATGGTGGAGATTGCGAAAGCGATCAGCCAGAACGCACGCATCCTCGTGATGGACGAGCCGACTGCCGCGTTGTCTGACCGCGAGACCGAGCTGCTGTTTGCGCTGATCGCGCGGCTGAAGGCTGATGGCGTGTCGATCGTCTACATCTCGCACCGCATGGCCGAGGTGTTCGCGCTCGGTGACCGCATCACGGTGCTGCGCGACGGCCGCCGCATCGACGGCGTCAGGCCGGCCGACGTCACGCCGGACCAGCTCGTGCGCATGATGGTCGGCCGCAATGTCGACATGACCTATCCACGGCACTTTGCCGACAAACCGGGGGAGCTCCTGCTCGAGGTCAAGGGCCTCTCCGCATCGACCGGCATCTCCGACATCAACATCGAGGTGCGGCGGGGCGAGATCGTCGGCCTGTGCGGCCTGGTCGGCTCCGGCCGCAGCGAAGTGGCGCGCGCCATCTTCGGCGCCGATCCCGTGACGTCGGGCGAGATCATCTTTGACGGCAAGGTTATTTCCGGCGAGCCGGATCTCGCAGCTCGCCGCGGCATCGCGCTGATCCCGGAGAGCCGCAAGAGCGAAGGCCTCGCGCTGCTGCGCTCGGTGAGCGACAACCTCGTGGTCTCGGCGCTGAAGAAGCTTTTCCCGAGCGGACTGTTCGATCAGCGCAGCGCGCAGCGCACCGCCGATGGCCTGATCCGGCAGCTTCGCATCGCGACCCCAAGCGCGCGGCAGACCGTCGGCCTGCTCTCCGGCGGCAACCAGCAGAAGGTCGTGATCGGCAAATGGCTGGCGGCCGGCTCGAAACTCTTCATCTTCGACGAGCCGACACGGGGCATCGACATCGGTGCCAAATCCGAGATCTTCGCGCTCATCGATCGACTGGTGGCCGAAGGCGCGGCAGCCCTGATGATCTCGTCCGAGCAGATCGAGATCTGCCATGTCTGCGACCGCGCCTATGTGATGCGCGAGGGGCGCATTGCCGGACACCTGACGCGCAACGAACTGACCGAGGAGAACATCGTGCGACTGGGGATGCATCATGCGTGAGGCCGCGGTCGTCGCTCAATCCAATCCGCTGCAACGGATTCCCGGCGTCGCCATCGTGCTGGCGCTCCTGATCGCGCTGTTCAGCGTCATCGCGCCGGGCTTCCTGTCGGTCGCCAACCTCTCGAACGTGCTGGTGCAGTCGACCATCCTGACCATGCTCGCGCTGCCGATGACCTTGATCATCATGACCGAGGGCCTGGACCTGTCGATGGGCGCGGTGCTGACGCTGACCTCGCTCTGCGTCGCAATCGTGTCGCTGGCCACCAAATCGATGCTGCTGGGCTTAGGCGCCGGCCTGCTGGTAGGCACGGCCTTCGGGATCGCCAATGGCTGGCTGGTCGCCATGTCAGGCATCCCGCCCTTCGTCGCGACGCTGGGCACGCTCGGCATGGCGCAGGGCCTGTCGCTGATCGTCAGCGACGGCCAGAGCGTGGTCGGCATTCCCCATAGCGTGCGCGACATCTATTCGGCGACGCTTCTCGGCATCCCCGTGCCGATCGTGATGGCGCTGGTGACCTATGCGGCGTTCCACGCCCTGCTCTATCACACCCGCTTCGGCACCTACATCTTCGCGCTCGGCGGCAACCGCGAGGCGCTGCGCTATGCCGGTCTCTCGCCGAACCGGCTCCTGATCGCGGTCTATGCGATCGGCGGCGCCATGGCCGGCATCGCCGGCCTGTTGATGACGGCGCGAATGAATTCCGGTCATCCGACTGCAGGCCTCGGCCTCGAATTCGATGCGATCGCGGCCGTCGCCGTCGGCGGCACCTCGTTCGAGCGCGGCAATGGCTGGCTGCTCGGCACACTGCTCGGTGTCCTCTCCGTCGGCGTGCTGCGCAACGGGCTGAACCTGATCTCGCTGCCGTCCTCGGTGCAGGTCGCAAGCGTCGGCGTCCTCGTCATCGTTGCCCTGTTCCTCGATGGCCTCAGGAGCCGGACATGACCGACATCACCAAGGACGCCATGATGCCGCCCCGCTCCTTCCTGTCGCAGGATGCCATCCAGGTGTTCTACCGCCTGCTCGCGGCGCTCCTGATCTGTGCGGTACTCGCCGTGCTCAGCGATTCCTTCCTGAGCCTCGGCAACATCCTCAACGTGCTGCGCCAGGCCAGCCTGACCTTCTTCATCGCCTCCGGCCTGACGCTGGTGGTGCTGACCGCCGGCCTCGATCTCTCCGTCGGCGCCAATGTCGCGCTGTCGGCCTGCATCGCCGGCACCGTGATCCACAAGACCGGCTCGCCCGCGCTCGGCATCCTCACCGGGCTTGCCTGCGGCGGCATCGTCGGCTTACTCAACGGCATCATGGTGACGGCGCTGCGCATCCCCTCCTTCATCGCCACCTATGGCATGCTCTGGGTGCTGAACGGCCTCACCTATTGGTACATGGCGGGCGAGACATTGCACGGCTTTCCGGCCGGCTTCCGCCAGATCGGCAGCGGCTATCTGTTCGGCCTGCCGATCCCGGTCTATCTGCTGCTGGTGTTCCTCGGGATCGGGACGTTCTTCGCGCAGCGGACGATCTGGGGCCAGGAAATCTATGCGATCGGCGCCAATCCGGTCGCGGCCCGCCTCTCCGGAATTCCCGTCGCGCGCCGCCTGCTGCTGGTCTACGCGGTCTCCGGCACCATGGCGGGGCTCGCCTCGATCATCTTCCTGTCACGGCTCAATTCGGCCGAGGCCGACATCGGCGAGAGCCTGACGCTGCCGGCGATCGCGGCGGTGCTGATCGGCGGCACCTCGCTGTTCGGCGGCGTCGGCACCGTGTTCGGCACCTTCATCGGCGCGTTGATCCTGACCCTGGTGCTGAACGGCATGAACCTGCTCTCCGTCAGCGCCAACTGGCAGCCGCTGGTGACCGGCATCATCGTCATCCTGGCGGTCTGGCTCGACATGAAGACGCGCCGCCGCACGCAATGAGTTATAGTAATCCAACAAGCAAAATGAGGGATGGAGGCAACATGAAACAGAAACTCGGATATCTCGCAGTGCCGCTGCTGATGGCGGCGGCACTCACCACGCAAGCGCGTGCCGACGGCGAGACCATCGCCGTGTTCACCAAAAACCAGACCAATCCGTTCTTCCAGACGGTGCGGGTCGGTGCCGACAACATGGCGAAGACGCTGAACGCGAAGACGCTGCAATACATCCCGACCAAGCCGGACTCGATCCCCGAGCAGCTCAGCCAGATCGAGGACGTCGTGGTGAAGAAGCCGAGCGCGATCGTGTTCACGCCTGTTGACTACAAGGCGATGGTGCCGGGTGTCGAGAAGATCAACGAGGCCAAGATCCCCGTCGTCAACATCACGGATCGCTCGGCCGGCGGCAAGTTCCTCTCCTTCGTCGGCGCCGACGATTACAGCCTGGGGCTCGAGACCGCGCGCTTCCTGCTGAAGACGCTCGACGGCAAGGGCAACATCGTCATCATCGAGGGCGTGAAGGGCTCGCTCACCAATGTCGATCGCGTCCGCGGCTTCAACGACGCGCTGAAGGAGGCGCCCGGCGCCAAGCTGCTGGCCTCGCAGCCCGGCAATTACCAGCGGCTGCAGGCGCTCCAGGTCATGGAGAACCTGATGCAGTCGAACTCGCAGATCGACGGCGTTCTCGCCGCCAACGACGCCATGGCGGTCGGCGCGATCGAGGCGCTCGACGGCGCCAACCGCAAGGCCCAGGTGATCGGCATCAACGGCACCAAGGAGGCGATCGACGCGATCAAGTCCGGCAAGCTGCTCGCCAGCGGCGACTACAACGGATTTGCGCAAGGCTGCCTCGGCACCATGATGGCGATCCGTAGCCTTCGCAACCAGCCCGTCATCGCCGAGATCGTGCTGAAGCCGACCGTCATCACCAAGGAGAACTACCAGCCGTTCGACGTGCCGCTGGAGCAGCGCACCTGCCCGACCTTCGAGGACGCCAGCAAGCTCGGCGCCAAGTAGTCCACCTATCGCACCCGGACGGTCGCCTCGGCGGCCGTCCCAAGAACGACACCAAGAAACGGAGACCACCATGCTGTTCGCCATCCATGCCCTCGACCGCAGCGGCGCGCTGCCGACGCGGCTCGCCAATTACGATGCGCACAAGGCGTTCCTGAGCGACACCTCGCGCTTCGGCGTCAAGATCGTGATGTCGGGGCCGCTCGTCTCCGACGATGGCCAGACCATGATCGGCAGCCTGTTCCTGATCGAGGCGCCGGGCCGCTCTGAAGTCGAAGCCTTCAACCGCGCCGATCCCTTTGCCGCGGCGGGCATCTGGGACAAGGTCACGATCACCGGCTTCCTGCGCCGGCAGGGTTGAGCCCGGCCCAACAAAAAATGCGAAAACAACCCCATGCACAGTAGAATGGGGTTGATTTTGCTGGCGAACTTCCGGCGTCGAATCCCCCGTTTCAACTGCCCGTCGCCGCCGTCCCGTCTTCGAGATGACAGGCCACCCACTGCTCCGGACCGGCCGAGCGCAGCGTCGGCTCCTCGACCCGGCAGCGGTCGAACACGAGCGGGCAGCGGGTGTGGAAGCGGCAACCCTTCGGCGGGTTGATCGGGCTCGGCACGTCACCCTTGAGGATGATGGGATTGCGCTGGGCGCCGGGCTCGGGCAGCGGCACCGCCGAGAGCAACGCCCTGGTGTAGGGATGCCGGGGGGCCGCAAAGATCTCGCGGCGCGGCGCCACCTCCACGATCTTGCCGAGATACATCACCGCGACGCGGTGGGTCATGTGCTCGACGATGGCGAGGTCATGGCTGATGAACAGGAGCGCGAGGCCGAATTCTCGCTGGAGATCCTGCAGAAGATTGACGATCTGCGCCTTCACGGAGACGTCGAGCGCGGAGACCGCTTCGTCGCAGACGATCAGCTCCGGTTCGGCCGCAAGTGCCCGTGCGATGCCGATGCGCTGGCGCTGGCCGCCGGAGAATTCGTGCGGCCGCCTGTTCAGCGCCTCGCGCGGCAGGCGGACGGTATCCATCAGCGCGGTGACACGGACTTCGAGATCCTCGGCGGATTTGGCGAGGCCGAAATTGCGGATCGGCTCGGCCAGGATGTCGCGCACGCGCATGCGCGGATTGAGGCTGGAGAACGGGTCCTGAAACACCACCTGCACGCGGCGTCGCATCTGGCGCATCGTGTTCGGCGCGGCATCGTCGATACGCTGGCCGTCGAGGATCACTTGCCCCGAAGTGATGTCGAACAGCCGCAGGATGGCACGACCGACCGTCGACTTGCCGCAGCCGGACTCACCGACCAGCGACAGCGTCTCGCCGCGCGCGATCTCGAACGACACGCCGTCGACCGCATAGACGAATTCGGACTTGCGCTGGAACAGGCCCTTCTTGACGGGAAAATGCTTCTTGAGGTCGTTGACCTGGAGCAGCGGAGGGCTCATGCCGCGACGGCTCCCTTGGCAGCGTAGTGACAGGCCGCGACGTGACGGGGTCCCTTCTCCTCCAGCCCCGGCGCATATTGGCGGCAGAGATCGGTCGCGAGCGCACAGCGGCCGGCAAAGACGCAGCCTGTGATCGGCTTCCTGAGGTCGGGCACCTGGCCCGGAATCTCGGCAAGCCGTCGTGCCGTGCCCGTCAGCGAGGAGCCGAGCCGCGGCACCGCACCCAGCAGGCCTTGCGTATAAGGATGGCGCGGCGAACGGAACAACTCGGCCACCGGCGCTTCCTCGACCTTGCGTCCCGCATACATCACCATGACGCGCTCGGCGATCTCGGCAACGACGCCGAGATCGTGGGTGATCAGGATGATGGCGGCGCCGACCCGGCGCTTCAGGTCCAGCATCAGCTTGAGGATCTGCGCCTGGATCGTCACGTCGAGCGCGGTGGTCGGCTCGTCAGCGATCAGAAGTTTCGGATTGCAGGCGAGCGCGATCGCGATCATGACGCGCTGGCGCATACCACCGGAGAGCTGATGCGGATATTCGCCCACCCGCCGCTTCGGCTCGGGAATGCCGACCAGCGTCAGCATCTCGACCGCATGCGCCTCGGCGGCGGCCTTGTCGAGGCCCTGATGGATCATCAGCGTCTCGCGGATCTGGCGGCCGACGGTGAGCACCGGGTTCAGGCTCGTCATCGGCTCCTGGAAGATCATCGAGATGTCGTTGCCGCGGATCGCGCGCATCTCGCGGTCGGAGAGCTCGAGGAGATCCTTGCCCGCAAAGCGGATGCTGCCCGCGATCCTACCCGGCGGCTCCGGGATCAGCCGCATCAGCGACATCGAGGTCACCGACTTGCCGCAGCCGGACTCGCCGACGATGGCGAGCGTCTCGCCTTCGTTGACATGGAAGGACACACCGTCCACCGCGCGGTTGATGCCGCTCGGCGTACGGAAATGGGTCTGGAGATTCTCGACTTCGAGCAGCGCCATCGCGATCAGCCTCGATCCATCAGAGGCAACATCACAGGCTCTTGGCCATGCGCGGATCGAGCGCATCGCGAAGGCCGTCGCCGAGCAGGTTCACGGCGAGCACGGTGACGGACAGGAACGCCGCCGGGAAGAACACGATGTAGGGCTTCACCTGCCACAGCGCGCGGCCTTCGGCCATGATGTTGCCCCAGGACGGAATGGTCGGCGGCGTGCCCGCGCCGATGAAGGACAGGATCGCCTCCGTGATCATGGCGCTGGCGCAGATATAGGTCGCCTGCACCAGCATGGGCGCGACGGTGTTCGGCAGGATGTGGCGCAGGATGATCATCGGCGTGCGCGTGCCGCAGGCCACGGCCGCATCCACATAGGGCTGCTCGCGCAGCGACAGCACCACGCTACGCACGAGGCGCGAGACGCGCGGGATTTCAGCAACGGTGATGGCGAGGATGACATTGCCGACGCTGCCGCGCGTCAAGGCCATCAGCGCGATCGCGAGCAGGATCGGCGGGATCGACATCAGCCCGTCCATGAAGCGCATCAAGATGCCGTCGGCCCAGCGGATGAAGCCGGAGACCATGCCGATGGCAAGGCCGGCCGCGGATGCGAAGATCGCGACCGACAGGCCGACCGTGAGGGAGACCCGCGCACCGAACAGCACGCGCGAATAGATGTCGCGGCCGAGCACGTCGGTCCCGAACCAGTAAAGCGCCGAGGGCGCGCGCGTCCGCTTCGCGGGTGCCAGCGCGGTCGGATCGACCGTTCCGAGATAGGGCGCGAAGACCGCGATCAGGACCAGCGTCAGCAGCAGCGCGCCGCCGATCGCGACCGTGGGGTGACCGCGCAGGAAGCCGATGAAGCCGTGCCGGATCTTGACCGGCCGAAGGATCTCCGGCAGTTGCGGCGCGAGGACGAATCCGGCCGGAAGCGATTGCGGATTGACGGTGGTGTCGGTCAATAGCGGATCCTCGGGTCAACGAGCGTATAGATAACGTCGATCATCAGATTGACGAGGACGTAAACGAAGCTGAACAGCAGCACGATGCCCTGAATGACGGGATAGTCGCGGCGCAGGATCGCGTCGATCGTGAGCCGGCCGAGACCGGGAATCGCGAACACGCTTTCGGTGACGACCGCGCCGCCGATCAGCAGCGCGATGCCGATCCCGATCACGGTCACGATCGGCACCGCCGCGTTCTTCAATGCGTGAATGAACAGGATGCCGCCCTGCCCCAGGCCCTTGGCCTTGGCGGTGCGGATATAGTCCTGCTGCAGCACTTCGAGCATGGCGGCACGCGTGATGCGCGCGACCAGCGCGATGTAGACGCAGCCGAGCGCGATCGCAGGCAGGATCAAATTCTCCAGCCACGGCCAGAAGCCCTGGGTGAGCGGCGTGTAGCCCTGCACCGGCAGCCATTCGAGCTCGAGCGCGAAGATGTAGGCGAGCATGTAGCCGACCACGAAGACGGGCAGCGAGAAGCCGAACACGGCAAAGCCCATGATGACGCGGTCGATCAGGCTGCCGGCCTTCCACGCCGCCACCACACCGAGCGGCACCGCCACCACGATCGTGAGCAGCAGCGTGACCATCATCAGCGACAGCGTCGGTCCGAGACGCTGCCCGATCATGGCGGAGACCGGCAGGTTGGTGAAGATCGAGGTGCCGAGGTCGCCGTGCAGAATGCGCCAGACCCAGCTTCCGAACTGGACCAGGAAGGGGCGGTCGAGGCCGAGGCTCTGGCGGATGCGCTCCACATCCTCCGGGCTGGCCTGGTCGCCCGCGATCACCACGGCGGGATCGCCCGGCGCGATGTAGAGCAGGCTGAACACGAACAGCGCGACGATCGCCATGACCGGCAGGGTCGCGACGATGCGACGGAGGATGTAGGAGAGCATCTGACCTCAGCGCACGATCATGCGGACTTCGATACGCCCCAGAAGAACGGCAGCGGCCCCTTGGTGATGCCGGAGACGTTCTTTCGCCATGCCGTGTAGGTCAGGAAGAACCCGGTCGGCGCGTAGACGACGTCCTCGATCGCCGCCTTGTTGACCCGCCCGATCGCGGCCTTCTCTTCGTCGATGCTCTTGGCCTCGAACCAACCCGTGATCTCCTTCTCGGTATTCGGGCTGTTGGGCCAGCCGAACCAGGCCTTGTCGCCGTTGGCGCGGATGGCGGTATAGGCGGCGGGCGTGATGCAGTCGGCGCCGGCATGCCAGCTGTGGAACATGTTCCAGCCGCCCTGCCCGGGCGGTGTCTTCTGCGCCCGGCGCGAGCCAACCGTGCCCCAATCGGTCGCGACGAAGTCGACATTCATGCCGAGCCGCTTCAGGAGATCCGCGGTGACGTCGCCTTGCGCCTTGGTGATCGGCTGGTCCTGCGCGACGAGGCAGGTCACCGGCTGACCTGAATAGCCGCTCTCGGCGAGCAGCTTCTTGGCCGCGTCGAAATCGCGCTTGCCCTTGAGGATCTCCCCGCCCAGCTCGTTGTAGACAGGCGTGTCAGGCGTGAAGAACCCCGGCAGCGGCTTCCACAGCGCGGTGTCGTCGCCGACGATCGCGCGCATGTAATCTTCCTGGCTCAGTGCCATCAGCACCGCGCGCCGTGCCCGCACGTCATTGAACGGCGCGAACAGATGGTTCATGCGGAACGAGCCGATATTGCCGAGGGGATCGCCGATGTCGACGCTGATGTTCTTGTTCTTCTTCAGCACGGGCACGAGATCGGCGATCGGGTTCTCCCACCAGTCGACCTCACCGTTCTGCAGCGCAGCCGCCGCGGTCGCCGGGTCCGGCATCACGATCCATTCCACGCGGTCGACCATGATCTGCTTGCCGCCGGCCAGCCACGATGCCTTCTCCTGGCGGGGGACGTAATCGGCGAATTTCTCGAACACGGCCTTGGCGCCGGGGACCCATTCGCCCTTGGCGAATGTCATCGGGCCCGAGCCGACATATTCGGTGATCTGCTTGAACGGGTCGGTCTTGGCGATGCGCTCGGGCATGATGAAGGAGCACGGCGCATTGTTCTTGGCCAGTGCGTAGAGCATTTTCGGGAAGGGCTGCTTCAAGACCCATTTGAAGGTGCGGTCGTCGACGGCGGTCAACTCCTGCTGGATCGCAATGATCATCAGCCCCATCGGATCGCGCGCAGCCCAGCGCGACAGGCTCGCGACGACGTCCTTGGCCAGCACCGGCTCGCCGTCATGGAACTTGAGGCCAGGGCGCAGCTTGAAGGTCCAGGTCTTGCCGTCGTCGGAGGTCTCCTCGGACTCGACCATCTGGCGCTGCGGCTGAAGCTGCGCGTCGATGCCGTAAAGCGTGTCCCAGACCAGCGCGGCCGCATTGCGCACCACATATTGCGTACCCCAGATCGGATCGAAATTGGCGAGATTGGCCTGCGGCACGAAGCGCAAGGTGCGGGCTGACGCGCCCTGCGCGATGGCCGGTGCCGAGAGGCCGGTCAACGCCAAACCGCCTGCGCCGGCCAGTCCCTTCAATACGGTCCTGCGATCCATGAAGTTCTCCCGTTATTGCCGTGATGCCGGCCATCGTTGGCCAAGAGCAGTGAAACCAGAGCTCATTCGCTTGCAAATGGTATGCCACTAAATGCGCCTTCACCAGCGCGATCTCACTGTCATTTTCGTGAGCCAGACCTCGAGGTCGGCCGGCAGCGTAGGCCGGCGAATCGACCATTGCCTTCGACAATTCCTGATGGCAGCATTGTGCGATGCATTAATGAGGTTGTCGTGGACGAGAGCGGCACGATCGGATGAAACGGCGCCAGTTCATGTCGCTCATCGGTGGAGCGGCGTTGTCACCGCTCGCCGGGATGCCTTTAACCGCAGAGCCCGGAAGTTGCGGCATCCCTGCCCCACAAGCCGATGGCTGGCCAATTGCGTCCGCCACTGAGGACGGACTCGTCGATACCGCGGCGTTGTGCAGGATGACCGACCGGCTCGCGGCGTCCGCCAATGTGCACGCCGTCCTGGTCGCGCGCGGCGGCAAGCTGGTGTTCGAGCGCTATTTGACGGGCTCCGACGAGATCAACGATCGTCCCATCGCAAACGCCACCTTCGATGCCGATACGCTGCACGACATGAAATCGGTGTCCAAGAGCGTGGCCTGCCTCGCGCTCGGGATCGCGATCGATCGCGGGCTGATCGCGAGCGTCGACGAACCGATCTTCAGCTTCTTTCCCGAGCTGTCCGACCTGCGTTCGCCAGAGAAAGACCGCATCCACCTGTCGCACGCGCTCACCATGTCGCTGGGCCTGAAATGGGTGGAGGCGACGCCGAGCACCGGCAACTACAATAATGACGAGTCGCGCATGCACATGGCCGCCGACCCCTGTCGTTATGTGCTCGGTCTTCCCGTGGTGACGCCGGCCGGACAGGATTTCTTCTACAACACCGGCGCGCTCACGCTCGTCTCGGCCATCATCCGAAAGGCCGTCGGAAAGCCGCTCGACGAATTCGCGCGCGAGGTGTTGTTCGAGCCGCTCGGCATCACCCGCTACGAATGGACGCGCGTGAAGGGCGACACCGACGCCGGAGGAGGATTGCGCCTGCGCCCGCGCGACATGGTCAAGATCGGTCAGCTCGTGCTCGCGGGCGGCCGCTGGAACGATCGTCAAATCGTGTCGCAGGCGTGGATCGACGCGTCGACGAGACCGCGGCTGGAAGCCACGGGCCCCTATTTCTACGGCTATCTGTGGTGGCTTGGCCGCTCCCTCCATGGCGGACGCGAGATCCATTGGGACGCCGCGCTCGGCCGCGGCGGGCAGTCCATCCGCGTCGTTCCCGAGCTCGATCTCGTGGTGGCTGTGACCGCAGGGTATTATCAGGACTACAGCCCGCGCGCGTTTCAGCTGCAGTCCGGCGTTTTCAAGGAGGTCTTGCGTGCGATTCCGGTGGCGGGCTGACTGGCGCGCACCAAGCGGTCAACGCGACAGAAGCAGGCGCCGCCAGCCGATGACGATTCCCGTGACGGAGAACACAAGTCCGAGCCCGCAAGGCGCGACGATCAGGATGTCGCGCAAGAGAGGACGCGCAATGAGGGTCGGAAAATCCAGCGTGTGCAGCGCGCCATACGCCCAGCGATAGGCACGACGCGAAGCATCCAGCCTCTGCAGCACAGTGCCGTCGGCGCTGTCGATATCGAACCAGACCTCGCCGCAATGCGAACGGTAGACCGGTGCACCCGGGACGGTGGATCGTGCAGGATAGTCGTCATTGCCCGCGAGAATGCCGGGAATGCCGCAATCCGCAGCAAGGCGGGTCGTCAAGCCGCGAACCTCTCGCGCGCTGAGAAATCCGCCTTGTCCCGCATCAGACGCATCTTCCGTCCTGACCAGCGCCTGCGCATCCAGCGCAAGCCGATCGCGGCGGTAGACTTCGCCGCCGGAGGCAAACCATTCGGCCTCCCGGACCGATGACGGCAGCGGCGTCTTGTTGAGCAATGATGCTGCGGCCCAATCGGGCACGGCATTCGCCGCGTCGGCTTCGGGGCCCGTCAGCTGCCCGCGCGAGAACAGCCGGCCATGATCCATCGAGAGCCAGCCGCTGAAGATCCAGCTGAGCACGAACACCATCGCCGCAAGGCCGAGGACGTGATGCAGCGCGTGCCAGCCGCGATAAGGCGTTGCGAGGCGGCCGCTCCTCATCCTGATCCGCACGATGCCGAGCACGGCCCCCAGCAGGGCCGCGATCAGGGCCAGCAGCGACAGCGTCCAGACCACGCCGTCCCACAGCGCCCAGTCGCTCCGCAGGACGGTCGGGTAGATCCAGTGCAGCACGCTGCCGACGAGATTCCAGCCGCGCTCGCTTCGCGTCGTATCCAGCACGACCTCGCCGGTGCGCGAGGAGACGTAGACCTCCGTTCCGGTCGCGTCGCCGAGCGCCACCCGAAACAAGGGTCGGTGACGGTCGAAGCCGTTAGGAACACTCCACTGGTCGAAGGCCGCGCGCGCAACGAGAGCCGCATGCGCGGCATCGAGCCCGCGTTGACGCGCATGCGCACCCGCAATCGCGAGCGCGAGATCGGCCGACCGCACCGACGCGTCCTGCCCGTCGGTCGCGCGAACCGCGCGCAGGTGCGCGGCCATCGACACGACGTAGACCGGCCCATCGCCCCGTTGGATCAGCCGCACGCGCGTCGCATCGGGGATGCCGCTCGCGGCCACGGCATCGGCAACCGCGATCCGCGCCGCCGTTGGGTCCAGCGGCGCAAGCCCGGCAAAACGTTCCGCTTCCGTGAGCGACGGGAATGGAACGAAGTGCATCACGATGCCGGTCGCGAACCACATCGCGAACAGCAGACAGAACGCGACCCCGAGCCAGCGATGCAGCAGGACGATCACGCCCATCATCTCGTCAGCACCCTACCATTTGAACGCCGCCGAGAGCTCGTAGGTGCGCGGCGCGCCCAAGAAGATCTGATCGGGATAGAACGGATCGCCCCAGATCGCATAGCGCTTGTCGGTGATGTTGCGGACGCGGAAGGTCAGGCGGGCCTGGTCGACCGCGCCAAACACCGTCTTGGGGATGTCGACGAAGGCGTAGACGTCGGCGACGGTATACGCCTTCATCGTCACCGTGTTGGCGTCGGTGTTGTAGCGGTCGCCGACATGCCGGCCGGTGATGCCGAGCTCCACCGGCCACGGCGTGAAGAACCGATACGATGCACCGGCATTGGCAACGATGCGCGGCACGTTCGGCGGCGCGTTGCCGGAGAACGAACCGCCGACGAAATTATAGTCGGCATAGCGCGCGTCGACATAGGCGATGTTGCCCCACAGCCGCAGCGGATCGATCGGCCGCACCGAGGCTGCGAGCTCGACGCCCTTGGACTCCTGCCGTCCGGCAATATTGAGCGCCTGCCCGCCGGCGGCCGCATAGACATTCTTGCGCTGGATATCATAGGCCGAGAACGACCACTCCGCCCGATTGTCCCAGAACAGGTGCTTGACGCCGGTCTCGTAGGTGCGCGACGTCGTGAGGTCCAGCGGCTGGGTCGGCAACAACAGGAAGACGTTGTTGGCGGACACGTCGGCGCCGGTCGCGTACTGGCTGAAGAAGGTGAGGCCCGGCACCGCCTCCCAGGTGTAGCCGATCCGCCCCGTCACCGGCGCCCAGTCCTTGGTGAACGGGAAGCCGGCCTTCACCGAACCGTTGACGTCAGTCGAATTGCGGTCGAGCCCGATATGCTCGACGCGCAGGCCGCCGACCAGCGCGAAGCTGCGCGTCAGCTTCAGCCGGTCCTCGAACGAGAGCGCCTCGTTGTCGATGCGTGCAGTCTGCTGCTGTGCGGTAAGCAGGCCGTAGAATCCGCGGTTGGGATCGACAAGAGAAACGGAATCCCCGGGGAAATTCGCCGCACCCGGCCTGACGAAATCGAGATAGCTCGACGACAGCGTCGTGACCAGCCGGTTGTCGAAACCTGCGATGTTCGTATCCCAGATCAGGTCGGTGATGTTGCCGACCAGGCGCTGGCTGTGCGCGACGTAGAAGCGTTCGCGATCCACCAGGTTCGTACCGGAGTTGAACGCCTCGATCTCGTTGTTGAACCAGCTGCGCTCTGCGCCATAGCCGTAGGCCTGGCTCTTCAAGGTCAGGTCGGGCGCCAGCTTCAGCTCGAAGCCGCCGCGCAGCCAGACTTCCTGGGCGACGTTGCGATTGTCGAGTACGTTGTAATTGGTGCTGAAGGTACGGTCGTCGATGGTGACCGCGCCGAGATTGGTCTTGTTGTAGTTCGAGACGTAATTGCCCGAGACGATCCCGCTCGTCGCGTGCGAGCCGCTGAAGGCGACCGGCACCAGCGGCGCACCCCAATAGGCCTTGCCGCGATCCTCGCGGTACTCGATCGCGCCCCAGACCTTGAGGCTGTCGGAGATGCGGTAGTTGAGCTGCCCGGAGACGTCGAGCGTCTTGGTATAGGTGTCGTCGACGAAGCCGTTGAGCGAGGAGCGGCTGATGTCGAAGCGATAGTCGAGACCTTGAACGTTGGTGCTGCCGCCCGAGCCGTAATGGGCGCGGAACGAGTTCAGGGAGTCATACGAGAAATCCGCCTCGTTGCGGATCGGCCCCGTGTGCGGCTGCTTGGTGACGAAGTTGATCGCACCGCCGGCGGCGCCCTCGCCCGAGATCAGCGAGGCCGGACCTTTGAGGAATTCCACGGCCTCCAGATTGGCCGTGTCCATGATCCGCGAGGTCATGTTCTGCGGGCCGATCTTGATGCCGTTGTAGAGCGTGTTGATCTGGCTGTTGGTGAAACCGCGCATCGAGAAGCCCGCCGGCTCTCCGGGCGCGTCGCCGGAGGTGACGCCGACGGCACCCTGCGCCACCTCGGACACGGTGCGATAGCCCTGCTCGCGCATGGTCTCGGCCGAGATCACCTCCACGGTCGCAGGCGTCTGGCGCACGGTCAGACCGAGGCGCGAAGCGCTTTCGGCGACCGCATTGGAGTTGAGCGGCGTCGCCGCTTGCACTTGCGACGATGCGCCCGGAACCGCAGGCCCTGGCGCGGCCGCAGCAGTTGCGGATCGGCGCGATGACGCGCGACGTGCGCTCTGCCCTTCCCGCCCGGCAGGCTTCGCCTGCTTGCGGGACTGGGCGGGCGACACCTCGATCGGCGGCAGCGGCTCCCGAGATTGCTGCGCCAGCGCGGCCGGCATATCAGCCGCAGCCAGCGTAAGGGCAGCGGAGGCGAGCAGGAAGCCGCGCGGTCGTACGATATGAATGGAAGACACGATTTTCGGACCTCGGTATGACGTCAGTGGCACGTCACAGCGAACGAGGTCTCACCACGGGCTTGTCAGCCCTCCGATGAAGCCGAATGTCTGTACTCCCCGACCGACATCTTCGCGTGTGACCACGGCTGACGGCAGGTCTCCTGGCTCGCGGGTCGATCACCGCTTCGTCGCCTTCCCGGGACCGAGGACCCAGTGGCTTGTGACGAAGGATTATCCGCTCACAGTTGCGGGGGCAGCCACGGCATTGGGGACAAATTCCCCGCACCGCATTCCCTTTTCATCCCCTCTCGGGGAAACCGTCGCGAGCATCTAGGATTACCATCACGACAGAGTCAATGTATCCCATGCGGTGTTATTGCCACAGCGGCCAACTTCCTTTGGAGAGATGAGCATGGAAGGCGAGACCTTCCTCTGGTTGATCCGGCACGCGCCGGTCGATGGCGTCAAAGGGACGATCCACGCTGCCGACGCGCCGGCCGATCTCGGCGATCGCGCGCGGCTGGAGGTGCTGCGGCAGCGCCTCCCGCAAGATGCCGCCGGTTATGCCAGCCCGTCGCGGCGCACGGTCGAGACGGCGCGCGCGCTGGGGCTCGAACCGACCCTCGTCAGCGAATTCCGCGAGCAGGATTTCGGCGACTGGACCGGCCACCGGCACGACGAGCTCGCCGCAACCGGCGGCGAGGCCTATGCACATTTCTGGAATGACCCCGCCGGCGGACGGCCGCCGGGCGGCGAGAGCTTTGCCGATCAGGTCGTGCGCGTCCGGCTGGGTCTGTCGCGGATCGAAGCTGGACCCGCCACGCTCGTCGTGCATTCCGGCACCATCCGCGCCGCGCTCTGTCTCGCGCTGGATCTCACGCCGCAGGCCGCCTTGCGCTTCGTGATCGATCCGCTGTCGCTGACCAGGATCGACCGGCTCGCGGCCGGCTGGCGCGTCGTTTCCGTCAACCAGCGCGTGGCCTGAAGCCGATCAGACAGGCCGATCAGGCACATTGGCCTGCGCGAAGGTCGCCATGCCGTTGTGGAGCGCGCAGGCCAGCCGCACCAGCGGCAGCGCGATCGCCGCGCCCGATCCCTCGCCGAGCCGGAGATCGAGGCTGATCAGCGGCTGCACGTTCAGCGCGCGCAGCACCAGCCGGTGCCCCTGCTCCGCCGATTGATGCGAGGGCAGCAGGAAAGGCTGGCACGACGGGTTGAACCGCACCGCCGCAAGCGCCGAGACCGAGACGATGAAGCCGTCGATCAGCACGGGGATGCGGCGCTGCGCAGCCGCAATGATCGCGCCGCAAATCGCCGCGATCTCGAGACCGCCGACAGCGCACAGGATTTTTTCCGGCGCAGCACCCCCGATGCCGTGACGTGCGATCGCCGCATCGATCACCCGCGCCTTGTGCGCGCGGCCGGCCGCATCGACGCCGGTGCCGCTGCCCGCGATCTCCTCGGCGCTGACGCCGAGCAGGCTCGCTGCAATCGCTGCCGAAGCGGTCGTGTTGCCGATGCCCATCTCGCCGAAGATCACGAGATCAGGCCGATTGGCTTCCGCGCGCGCAACCGCGCGCCGGCCGGCCTCGAAGGCGAACGCCAGCTCCGCAGGGTTGAGCGCGGCCTCGACGCTGAAATCGCGCGTGCCGTGGCGCGGCTTGTCGGTCACGATATCAGGCATCTCCTCCTGCGCCAGCGTGCCGGCGTCGACGACATCAAGGCTGGAGCCGAGCTCGCGCGCCAGCACCGAGATCGCGGCGCCGCCGGCGGCAAAATTCGCCATCATCGCGATGGTCACCGCTTGCGGATAGGCCGAGACGCCCTGCGCGACAATGCCGTGGTCGCCGGCGAAGACGATGATCGGCACGCGCGCGGCACGCGGCTGCTCGGTCGCCTGCAGGCCTGCGAGCTCGATCGCGAGCTGCTCGAGCCGGCCAAGCGCGCCGGTCGGCTTCGTCAGTTGCGCCTGGCGTGCAATCGCGGCGTCGCGATGGGTCGCGGAGATCGCAGGGCATTGTTGGGTAACCCAGTCAGGAAGCATGCTGCCTCGCCTCACGCGCGCGCTTGAGAATGTAGCTGTCCATGATCCAGCCATGCCGCTCGCGCGCCTCTTGCCGCGCCGCGACGATGCGCGGACCGATGTCGGCCAGCGCGCCGGACAGGATGATCTGATCTTGCATGCCGAGATAGGCGCCCCAATAGATGTGCAAGCCTTCCGGATCGAGCGACTGGAACGCCGTGCCGCCGTCGAGCATCACGACAATCGTATCGACGCCTGCCGGCCAACCGCCCTCGCGCAGGCGGCGTCCGGTCGTGACCAGAAACGGCTCGCCGATGTCGTTGAGCGGCAGCGCATGCGCCGCGCACAGCGCCTGGATCGAGGTGATGCCGGGCACAACCTCGATATTGGGCAAGGGATCGAGCCGCCGCGCGATGCGCAGCGAGGAATCGTAGAGCGAGGGGTCGCCCCAGATCAGCAGCGCGACCTTGCCCTCGCCGTCGAGATGATCCGCGATCGCTTTCGACCAGGTTGCGGCGACCGCATCGTGCCAGTCGTCCACGCCCTTGCGATAGTCCGCTTCGCCTGCGTCGCGCACCGGAAGATCGAATTCGGCGATGACAGTCTTGTCGTTGGTCAGAACATCCGCGCAGATCATGCGCCTGAGATCGGCGAGATCGGCCTTCGCCGTTCCCTTGCGCGGGATCAGGATGAGATCGGCGGCGTTGACGGCTTCGACGGCGGCGCGCGTGAGCTGGCCAGGATCGCCGCAACCGATGCCGATCAGGGAAAGCGTGAGCATCGCGGGCGCTGGGGCGGCCATGACGGCCGCCCCTTGTCTCCTTAAGCCGCGTTGTGCAGGCGCGGGGTGACGAGACCGGGCGCGGTGACGCCGCGCAGCGACTTCGCCAGCGCCAGCACGGCAAGATCAGCCAGCGGCTCGATCACGATGACCAGCGCGTAGGACGCCGCAAACGTCGCGATGCTGGCAAGGTTGCTCATCGCAAAGCCGGAGCCATAGAGCGCCCAGAACGCCACCCAGGCGATCACGCCGGCCTGATAGGTCGTCGAAAGCGCCAGCGCTTGGGCGTACTTCAGATCGACATAGGCGGTGTTGCGCGAGATGATCCGCGAGGCGATCGCCTGGATCGCGAACAGCGGCACCAGCAGCGTCGTGACGTTCATGCCGTATTGCGGGATGTCGGCCGGCTCGAAGAACACGCCCTGGAAGAAGAGACCGAGCGCGAGGCCGAAGGCGGCGGGCGCGGCCCCGAACAGCAGGAACAAGGTCGAGCCAAGGATGAAGTGCACCTCGGAGACGCCGACCGGGAAGTGCGGCAGGATCTCGAAGAAGGTGAAGACGAGAGCGGTGGTGGCGAGCGTCCGCACCGCGAACGACACGACGCCCTGCTCGCGCACGGTCTCGGCTGCGAGCTTCAAGGCAACGCCGCCTGCGGCGATGCCGGTTGCGTAACTCAACACGAGCTTGGCGCCCGTCACGATGCCGGGTTCGATATGCATGGCTCAGTTCCTTCCTGCCGTCACACCCGACGGCCTTGGCCTCAAAACGTGCAGGGCCGGTCTCCTGGCTCGCGGTTCACTGGGACTTTCGGCCTTCCCGGACCTTGCGGCCCAGTGGCGGATCGAAGTCCCTCACCGCTTACAGTCGCGGGGGCGGCTGGGGTTTTGGGCGCCGCAACTGGGTCCGCCCACCCCCATTCCCGATTATGCTCCGGCGCTTTGCGCCGTGGTGAGCACCATGCCTCTCCTGTGTGCCCCTTTCGCTGAGCCTGCGTCAAGGGGCGAGGCGCCGCCGCGGCGGTCACGAGGGATAATCCCCTGCCAGCGCGCCGAACAGGATCACGGCTGCGGTCGAGGGAGCGCCCCCGCGGGCAAGCTGCTCGGCAAGCTCGGCGATGGTGGTGCGAACCAGCCGCTCGTCGGAGCGGCCGAGGGATTCGGCGACCAGCGCCGGGGTATCTGCGGCAAGGCCATGCGCGATCAATTTTGCGGCAAGCGCCGGAAAGGTGCGCCGGCCCATATAGACCACCGTGGTCGCCTCGGGATCCGCCAGCGCCGCCCAGTTCAGATTCGGCGGCAGCTCGCCGGTGACATCGGCCCCGGTCACGAACTGCACCCGACGCGAGGTGTGGCGCCGGGTCAGAGGAATTCCCGCCTGGGCCGCTGCGGCGCAGGCCGAGGTGACGCCTGGAATGATCTCATAGCCGATGCCGGCCTCGCGCAGCGTCTCGATCTCCTCCTCGAGCCGGCCGAAGATGCCGGCATCGCCGGACTTGAGCCGCACCACGCGCACCCCCGTTGCGGCGTAGTCGACCAGCAGGCGGTTGACGTGATGCTGCTTGGTCGAGGGGCGCCCTGCCCGTTTCCCAACCGCGACGAGGTTGGCTTCGGGTCGGGCGAGATCGAGGATCGCGCCCGAGGCGAGATCGTCATAGAGCACGACGTCGGCCTCGCGCAGCCGCGCGGCACCCTTGAGCGTGAGCAGCTCGGGGTCGCCGGGCCCGGCGGAGATGAAGGAAACGAATCCGCTCACCGGTCCTCCGCGATCAGGTGAAAGAACGTGCCGCTGACGTGGCCCCGGTGCGAGCCGGTCTCGGCAACGACGGCGCCCGTTGCATCATGCACGACGGCCAGCGGCGTGTCAGGCTGGGCGAGAATGGTCGAATAGTGAAACTCATGACCGCGCAGACGCGCACTGGTCCGATATCCCGGCATCGGCGCGGCGAGCGTTGCCAGGCGATAGCCCAGATGCATCCGGCGCTTGGCAAAACTCGTCTCGAGGCCAAGCAGGCCCGTCATCTCGTGGCGGACACCGTCCGCGTCGGTCAAAGCGGTTCCCAGCACCATATAGCCCCCGCACTCGCCGTGCACGGAGCGCGTTTCGGCGAAGGCGCGCAAGGAGCTGCGAAAACGGGCGCTGGACGCGATCCTGCCGGCATGAAGCTCGGGATAGCCGCCGGGCAGCCAGCAGACATCCGCGCTTGCGTCCGGCACTTCATCGGCCAGCGGCGAGAACGGCACGATCTCCGCGCCCGCCGCGCGCCAGGCCTCCAGCATGTGCGGATAGACGAAGGAGAATGCGGCATCGCGCGCAAGCGCAATGCGCTGGCCCGGCGGCACCAATTTCGGTCCGCTCGCCGCCGGCTGCGGCGACCAGCTGGCCGCGGATCGCAGCACCGCTTCGAGATCGACATGCTCGGCCACGAACCGCGCGGCCTCGTCGATCAGCTTGCCGATCTCCGCCTGCTCTTCGGCCTGCACGAGGCCAAGGTGCCGCTTCGGCAGGCTGATCTCGGCGTGACGCGGCAGCGCGCCGAACACGGCGATGCCGGCATCGCCGAGTGCGCGCCGCACCAGGTCCTCGTGCCGCGGACTGGCGACGCGGTTGAGCACCACGCCGGCAAGGCGCACGCCGGGGCGATAATCGCGAAGGCCTGCGGCGATTGCGGCTGCGGTCTGCGCCTGGCCGGAGGGATCGATCACCAGCAGCACCGGCCAGCCCAGCATCTCCGCGATGTCGGCGGTGGCACCTGTGCCGGAGACGCCGCGCGCGGCGACGCCGTCGAACAGGCCCATCGATCCCTCGGCGAGCACGATATCGGCATCGGCGCCGCGGCTGACGAGGTGCGCGATCGTGCCGCGCTCCATCGCCCAGCTGTCGACGTTGACGGAGGCGCGGCCCGTGGCGGCGGCATGGAAGGCGGGGTCGATATAGTCTGGCCCGCTCTTGAAGCACTGCACGTTCAGGCCGCGATGGCGCCAGGCACGCGCGAGCGCCAGCGTCAGCGTGGTCTTGCCGACGCCGGAGGCCGGTGCGGAGATGACGAGGCCTGCCGCCATCACGACGCCTCCGGAAAGCGTGGCTCGGCGCCGACCGGCCGATAGCGACGGTCGTAGGCGACCGCATAGAGGCGGCTCTCGTCGAAATCCGCAGCGCCGAGCGTCTTGCCGACGAGGATCAGCGCGGTGCGCTCCATCTCGGCGCCCACGGCCGCATCGAGCGTTGCCAGCGTCGCGCGCACGATGCGCTGCTCCGGCCAGCTCGCGCGCCAGACGATCGCGACCGGGCAATCTTCGCCATAATGCGGCATGAGCTCGGCAACGACCTTGTCGAGCAGATGGATCGACAGGTGGATCGCAAGCACCGCCCCGGTGGCGGCGAAAGCGGCCAGCTTCTCGCCCTCGGGCATCGCGCTGGCGCGGCCGGGCGTGCGCGTCAGCACCACGCTCTGAGCGAGCCCCGGCAGCGTCAGCTCGGCCTCCAGCGCGGCCGCGGCGGCGGAGAAGGACGGCACGCCAGGCGTCACAGTGAAAGGGATACCGAGCACGCGCAGGCGACGGAGTTGCTCGCCCATCGCCGACCAAATCGCGAGATCGCCGGAATGCAAGCGAGCCACGTCCTTGCCCTCGGCATGCGCCGCCGAAATCTCCGCGATGATCTCGTCGAGCGACAGCGGCGCGGTGTTGACGATGCGCGCCCCTGGCGGGCAATGCGCCAGCACGCCTTCGGGTACGAGCGAACCGGCATAGAGACAGACCGGACACGCCGCGATCAGGTCGCGGCCGCGCAGCGTCAGCAAATCTGGCGCACCCGGCCCTGCGCCGATGAAATGCACCGTCATGCGCCATCTCCTTCCGCGATCGCGGCCGTCGCCGTGCGATCCTGCGAGACCACGCGCGTCGCAATCAGCCGGGCCCGAGGGCCGGCAACTGCGAGCGCCGCGGCTTCGGCGACCGATCCGGTCTTGAACTTTTCCACGACGAGCTTCGACTGCGTCGTCGTTTCGATACCAGCCAGCATGTCGGCCGACACAGCCTTGATCGGCAAACCGTACTCGCGCGCGAGCTGCTTCAGCGGCTCCGTATCGGCTTTGTCGCTGACGGTCGCCATCGCGGCCAGCCCATCGGGGCCGCCCGCTGCCAGCAGCGCCTCGCGCAGCGAAGCCAGCGTGACGTCCTTTCTGAATCCGAGCCCGGCGACCTTCATCGGACCGCGCTCCACTGCACGACCGGGCGCGCCGCTTCCCATGAACGATAGCGGCCGAGCGGCGCGGCATGTGCGATCTCAACCCGCATCAGCTCGCCGCCGTGGCGCTGATGCAGCTCGCCGAGCAGCGCTTCCGTCTCCAGCGTCACGGAATGCGCGACGAGCCGCGTCCCGGGTGTGAGCCGCGACCAGACGGCATCGAACAGCGCGCCATCAAGGCCACCGCCGACGAAAACGGCGTCGGGCGCGTCCAGCCCCGCAAGGACCTCGGGCGCTTTCCCCGTGACGACGGTGACGCGGTGTGCCAGCCCGAACGCCGCCACATTCTTGCGGATATTCTCGGTGCGATCCTCGCGCGCTTCGACTGCGCTCGCCAGTCCCCCGCACAGCGCCCACTCGATCGAGATCGACCCCGATCCGGCGCCGATGTCCCACAGCCGTTCGCCCGGCCGCGGCGCCAGCGCGGAGAGCGCCAGCGCGCGCACCGGCCGCTTGGTGATCTGGCCGTCATGGACGAAGAGATTGTCTGGCAGTCCGGAACTGCGGGGAAGGCCCTGCCCGCCTCTCGCCAGCAACGCCACCGCGATCAGCTTCTCATCGAGATCATCGGCAAAGAGATCGGCGCGATGCCGATCGACAATTTCACGTGGACCGCCGAGGGCAGCGAGAGTCCACAGCAGCGAAGCGCCCCATCCGCGCGCCGTCAGCCATCTGGCGAGATCGCCCACCGCCCTTGAATCGCGCATCAGACAGATGATGCGCGCGTCTTTCACCAGATGCGGCACCAGCCGCTCGAACGGGGCGGCATGAAGTCCAAGGCAAGCAACGGATTCGAGACGCCAGCCAAGCCGCGCAGCAGCGAGCGAGAATGTCGACGGAGCCGGATACGCGATCCATTCGTCGCTGGAGAGCTTCTCGGCAAGGCTTGCTCCGGCGCCGTGCCAAAACGGATCACCCGACGCGAGCACGGCCGTCGGCCGGCCGCGGCAGCTCAGCACGATCTCCGCATCGAACGGGACCGGCCACGGGCGGCCGCGCCTCGTCACGCCGGCCAGCGCGAGATGTCGTTCGCCGCCGAACACGGTTTCGGCTTCATGGAGCGCCTTTCGGCTTGCCTCGGACAGCCCGGCAAGGCCATCTTCGCCGATACCGATGATGGTCAGCCAGGGATCAGCCATACGCGCCCTCATTCTGGGCGGAACCGCCGACGCGAGCGAGCTTGCTGCGGCAATCGCGCGCGCGCGGATCGACGCCGTCTATTCCTATGGCGGCCGCACCCGCGCGCCGGCGGATCAGCCGCTGCCGACCCGCATCGGCGGCTTCGGCGGCGTGCGAGGTCTCGCCGATACCATCCGCGCCGAAGGCATCACGCATGTGATCGACGCGACGCATCCGTTCGCAGCCGAGATGAGCCGCAATGCTGTTCAGGCGTGCGCGGACACCGGCACGCCGCTCATCGCCCTCGAACGCGCGCCTTGGCCGAAGACGCCTGGCGACAATTGGATCGAGGTCACCGATGTCGACGCTGCAGTCGCGGCGCTGCCCGAGGCCCCCACAAACGTGTTCCTCGCCATCGGCCGCCAGCACATCGCGCCGTTCGCACGCAAGAATCAGCATGCCTACACGCTGCGGTTCGTCGATCCGCCGGAAGCGCCCCTGCCTTTCGCCGCCGACGTGATCGTATCGCGCGGACCGTTTACGCTTGAGGGCGAGCTGGCGATGATGCGCGCGCGCAATATCGCATGGATTGTCGCCCGCAATTCCGGCGGCGATGGCGCGCGCGCCAAGATCGACGCGGCCCGTAGGCTCGACCTTCCCGTGATCATGATCGCGCGACCGGAGCTGCCCGAACGCCGGAGGGTCGAGAGCGTCACTGAAGTGATGCAGTGGCTCGGTCATTCGACCCGCCTCGGTGCATAGACCCAGCGGCCGACGCGGCGCGTGTGCGAATTCCCGACGATCACCAGCGTGCGCATGTCGGCCATCTCGGGTGTCGCATCATTCAGCGTCACGGTCTCGATCGTCTCGTCGGCGGCGCTGATCGCGCGCGCGAAGATCACGAGACGCTCGCCGCAGCCGGCGTCCTTCAGCACCGCGAGCGCGCGGCCAAAACCCTCCGGCCGGCTTGCCGAGCGCGGATTGTACATCGCAATCGAAAAATCAGCTTCCGCGGCGAGACGCAGCCGCTTCTCGATCGCCGTCCACGGCTTGAGATTGTCGGAGAGGTTGATCGCGCAGAAATCATGGCCGAGCGGCGCACCTGCGCGCGCAGCGGCTGCCAGCATCGCGGTGATGCCGGGCAGCACGCGGATCGACAGCGCCTGATATTGCGGTGCCTGCTCGAGCGCCTCGAACACGGCGGAGGCCATCGCGAAGACGCCGGGATCGCCGGAGGATACGACAACGACCTGGCCGCCCTCGGATGCAAGCCGCAGGGCTTCGCTCGCGCGATGAAGCTCCTCGCGATTATCCGAGGGATGCAGCTTGAGTCCGGCTCGCGGCGGCACGCGCGCGACATAGGGCGCGTAGCCCAGAATGTCGGTGGCGGAAGCAAGCGCTGCCGTGACCTCGGGCGTCACCAGTGCATCGCTGCCCGGCCCGAGGCCCGCGATGGTCAGCGTGCCCGTCATTCGGCGGCGTCCAGATGCCGGCCCTTGCCGTGCACCAGCACGATCGCGAAATAGGGGCAGTCGGCGGCATCGATCTCGGCGAGCCGCGCGACACGCTCGCCCGGCATGGTGCCGCGCTCGACCAGCCAGGCGTCATCCAGCCGACCAGCCGAGCTGAGCGCGCGGCGCACCTTTGCGAGATTACGGCCGGTCTTCATGACGACCAACGCGTCGGAATCACGCATGCGCCGCTCGAGCTCGGCCTCGGCAAGCGTCCCCATCAGCACCGTCGTCACGTCATCGCCGAGCGCGATCGGCTGGCCGACACCGTTCCAGCAGCCGACCATGCCGGGAATGCCGGCGATCACCTCGATCTCGACACGGCCTTGCAGGCGCGTGTGCAGATGCATGAAGGAGCCGTAGAAGTATGGATCGCCCTCGCAGAGCACGACGACGTCGACCGCGCGCAAAAGCCGCGCCAGGCGCTCGGCCCATTCGTCGTAGAAGCCGGCAAGCAGCTGAACGTATTCGGGGTTGTCGAAGGCGATCTCGGTGGTGACCGGATATTCCATGGGATATTCGGTGACGCCGGCCGCCAGCATGCCTTCGACGATGCGGCGCGCCTGGCCCGGCCTTCCCTTCTTGCGGAAATAGGCGACGTGCTGCGCGGCGCGCACGGTGCGATCGGCGCGCACGCTCATCAGATCAGGATCGCCGGGGCCGAGACCGCAGCAAATGATGCGTCCCATCGCTATTCGCTCCGGCTCGCCAGTGCATTCACCGCGGCAACGGTGATCGCCGATCCGCCAAGGCGGCCCTCGACCGTCAGCGCCGGCACGGGCGGAGCGGCCATCAGCGCCGCCTTGGACTCGGCCGCACCGACGAAGCCGACGGGGCAACCGATGATCGCCGCCGGCCGCGGGCAGCCTGGGTCCTCCAGCATGTTGAGGAGATGAAACAGCGCGGTCGGCGCATTGCCGATCGCAACGATCGCGCCGCCGAGATGCGGCCGCCACAGTTCGAGCGCCGCGGCCGAGCGGGTGTTGCGCATGGATTGAGCGAGCGCGGGCACGGTTTCGTCGCCCAGCGTGCAGATCACGGCATTGGCCGCGGGAAGCCTTGCGCGCGTAATCCCCTCCGAGACCATGCGCGCGTCGCACAGGATCGGCGCGCCTCGCTGCAGGGCGGCGCGCGCGGCGGTCGCCATGCCGGGCGTGAAGCGGATATGCGCCTCCAGGCCGACCATGCCGGCGGCGTGGATCATCCGCACCACGACCTGCTCCTCATCCGGCGAGAAGCGCGCAAGATCGGCTTCGGCCCGGATGGTGGCGAAGGACTGCCGGTAGATCTCCGCGCCATCGGTCTCGTAAGCGTGCGGCATCAATGCCCTCCGACCAGGATCGAGGGATCGCTGACGATGTCCGCGCCGTTCAGGCCGCGCAGGGCCGGCTCGTCACGCGTCGACCCGTCGCGGACGAGATCGAAACCGGCGTGCGTCGCAACCAGCGTGACCGCGGCCGCGCCGGAATGGGCGCAGCCCTTGCCGCAGCCGGAGACGTGCAGGCGTGCGTCGGCGGCGATGCTCGGCGCGAGCGCCGCGGCCAGCGCGCGCGTATCGGCATGGGCCTCGCGGCAGCGCGGCGCACCGCTGCAGGCGATGACGCGCAGCGCGGGATCGAACGGCTCGGTGATGAGACCTGCACCGCTCGGCATCTCGCGCTTGCCCTCGCTCAGCACCATTCGCCACGGCGTCATGCGCAGCGCGTGGCCGCAACCGGCGAATTGACCGAGCGTCGTGTGCAGCAACTGCCCGAACGCGACGCCGACCATCGCGCCTTGCGGGTAATGCCCGGGGCGCGAGGCGGCCATCACGGGCGCAGGCTCGGTCTCGCCGCGCAGCGATTGAGGCAATGCGGCGCCGGAGGCGATGTGGGCGGCCATGCGCCCTCGCCCGCCCTTCGCGCCGCCGGAGACCAGGAACCAGCTTGCGAGCGCCAGCGCCGTGCTGACCGCCTCGCCGCGTGCGACCGAGCGGCCGAGCATTGCGCCATCGGCTCTCACCAGGAGACCGCCCGCGCGATCGCGCTCGATGCGGATGTCGGCGGAATCGCCGGCGAGCACCCGCGACCGCCCGTCATCGATGGCGAAGCCGAACTTGGTGGGAAGCGCGAGGCCGCACTCGGCAAGCGCCTCCTCCAGCCCGGCGGCCAGCGATTGTGTCTCGTCGCCGCCGCTCCAGAACGGCATCACCAGAATATTCCGCCTGGCTTCGATCTCGGCGTCGGGGTCGAGCAGTGCCAGTCGCGCAAGGCCGTCGAGCAGCGGCCGATGGCTTTGTTCGCTGACGCCCCGGATCTGGAGATTGGCGCGGCTCGTCACATCGATCAGGCCATTGCCGTGTTGCCCGGCGAGTTCGGCAAGCCCGGTGATTTGCTGGACTTCGAGCCGTCCCCCGAACGGGCGCACGCGCACCACGAGACCGTCGCCCGACTGCATCGGGCGCAGCGCGCCGGGACACCAGCCCTTGACCGAAGCCGCGCTCATGAGGCCTCCCGCAGCGCCGCGGCGATCGAATTGCGGCGCGTCTGCCACAGTGCCGCATCATGCAGGCGCGCAAAACAGGTTTCCATCGCGGCAAGCGCTGACGGATTCTCGCGCGCCATGAAGGCGCGGACGTCGTCATTGCCGAGCGTCGCGTCGTAGTAGAGATCGAACAGATGCGGCGGCACGGCGCCGGCGAGATGCGCGAAGGCCGCCATGTGCTCCAGCGTCGAGGTGATCTCGGCGGCGCCGCGAAAACCATGCCGCATCATGCCGGCGATCCAGGTCGGGTTGGTCGCACGTGCGCGGACGACACGGGAAATTTCCTCGGTCAGCGTGCGTGCATTCGGCTGCTCGGGGCGCGTCGTATCGAGGTGATAGAGCGCAGGCCCCGCCGCGCCGAGATGCGCTGCAGCCGCCGCAACGCCGGCTTCATGCGCGGCATAATCGGCAGCGAGCAGCAGGTCGGTTTCCGGCAGATCCTGGACGTGGACAAAGCCGTCGGCGGCCGCGAGGCGCTGCTCGATGCCGGCGCGATCCGGCTTGATCTCGCCATCGGCCGAGAACGCCCAGGACGACGCCGACAGCCAGGCTTCGCCCGCGGCCTCGCGCGTCTCCGGCGTGAAGGCATCGGGGATCGCCGACAGGCCGACGCCGTATTGTCCGGGACGCGGCGCGAACACGCGCGAGGCGCGGTGGCGATAGGGATTCTCCTCGCCCTCATCGTCGCGCGACGCAAGCGCTTCGGATGCCGCCTCGAACAATTGCGCAAGACCCGCGAAGACGTCGCGAAACAGGCCCGACACCCGCAGCGTGACGTCGATGCGGGGCCGGCCGAGCTCAGCCGGCGCGATGATGTCGTAGCCGGTGACGCGGCCGGAGGCATGATCCCAGCGCGGCGCAAGGCCGGCCAGATGCAGCGCCATTGCAAACTCTTCGCCCGCGGTGCGCATCGTCGCCGAGCCCCAGAGGTCGACCACGAGACCTTTCGGCCAGTCGCCATGATCCTGCAAATGACGGCGCAGCAGCTCTTCGGCGAGTTTTATCCCTTGCGCATGCGCTGACGGCGTCGGCACCGCGCGCGGGTCGACGGCAAAGAGATTGCGGCCCGTCGGCAGCACGTCCTGACGGCCGCGATAGGGCGAGCCGGATGGGCCCGGTGCAACGCGCCGGCCTGCAAGCGCGGCG
Organism: Bradyrhizobium sp. UNPF46; assembly: GCF_006658625.1. Taxonomy (NCBI): domain Bacteria; kingdom Pseudomonadati; phylum Pseudomonadota; class Alphaproteobacteria; order Hyphomicrobiales; family Nitrobacteraceae; genus Bradyrhizobium; species Bradyrhizobium sp. UNPF46. The sequence continues at coordinate 91,393 of NZ_LFJB01000009.1, read as the reverse complement.
CGCAGGCCATCTCGCTCCGCTTCGCCACAGGCACCGCGGCCGAACACGTGCAGGCCGTCGCCGAACTGGCTTTCCTTGAGATCGCAGACGAAGCGATCAATCCGCGGAATCGCTTCGGCCGGCGCGGCCGAGGCATCGAGACCAAGATCGTCTTCGAGACCCGCCGCACGTGCTTCGTCGCGGATCGCGGCAATCAGGCGCTGGCGGCGCGCGGGATCGAGACCATCGGCGGTCGAATATTCGTCGAGCAGACGTTCGAGCCGGCGCAGGCCTTCCGGCACGGCCGATGCTGCGAGCGGCGGCGGCAGATGGCCGATGGTGATCGCACTGAGGCGGCGCTTGGCCTGCGCGGCCTCGCCGGGATCGTTGACGATGAAGGGATAGATGACGGGGAGATCGCCGATCAGAGCTTCCGGCCAGCAAGCCGAGGACAGCGCCACGGATTTGCCGGGCAGCCATTCCAGCGTGCCATGCGCGCCCATGTGCACGACGGCATCGACGCGCTGCTGCCGAAGCCAGAGATGGAACGCGACGTAGGCATGGCGCGGCGTGCGGGCGAGATCGTGATAATCGGCATCGCGCGAGGTCGCATCGCCGCGCTCCGGCTGGACCGCGATGATCGAGTTGCCGCATTGAATCGCCGCGAAATGGAAGGCACCGTCGCGGCAGCCAGGATCATGTTCCGGCGCGCCCCAGGCTTGCGCGAGATCATCCTGCAAGGATTGGGGCAAACGCGAGAGCGCCGCGCGATAGTCGGCAACGCGCCAGGTCAAGCTCTGCTTCAGCAGCGTCTCGCCGAGCGCATGAACAGGCACTATTTCGAAGCCGGCCGGCCCGAGATCGGACACCAGCGCCTCGACCGACGCCAGCGCATCGAGACCGACCGCATGCGCGATCTGATGCGGACGCCCCGGATAGTTCGAGAGCACGATCGCCAGCCGCTTCTCCGCAACCGGCTTCTCCGCAAGGCGCCACCAGGCCGCGACACGCGCGGCGACGGCTTTCACCCGCTCCCCATCCGGCTGGTGCGCCAGATGCGAGAACTGCAGATCGGGGTCGCGCATCGCCGCCGATTTGAAACTCACCACGCCCGCGAACAGGCGGCCGTCGACCTCGGGCAGCACCACATGCATCGCGAGGTCGCCGGGCGACAGGCCGCGCAGCGAGTCCGCCCAGTCCTCGCGCCGCGCCGTGGAGAGCGCGACCTGGAACACCGGGCATGGCGCGGCATCGAACGGCGTCGTGCCGTCGTCACCGACCGCGGAGAACGCCGTTGCGTTGACGATCGCCGCTGGAGGATTTTGCGCCAGATGCGCCCGCATCCAGTCCGCGACGCCCGCAGCCTTCAGCGAGGTGACGAAGGCGCCATAGGCGTCAAAGCCCTGCTCGCGCAGCGCCGCGATCAGCGCATCGACCGGGCCGGTGTCGGCGGCGGTGAGATAGGAACGATAGAAGGTCACCAGCGCGCGCGGCTTGCCGTCAGCGCCCATTGGCGCAGCAATGACGCCGCGCGCGGGATCGTAAAAGCCCATCTCGGGCACGCTCATCTCGCCGATGACAGGCCCGGCGTAGAGCCCCGAGGCCAGCGCGAGCTGCGCGATCGCGGCCTGCGCCGCGACCGGGCCGCCGGTGTCGCAAAGCACTTTCAGGCGCCGCAGCGTCGAGACCGGCAAGGTCGAGTACGCATCGAGCCGCGTGTCGTCGCGGCCGTCGGCCGGCAGCACGGCCAGCACGATGTTGCGGTCCTTCGCGAGCTGCTGAAGAGCCGCGAGGCCATAGGCCCAATAGGACTCTCCGCCGATCAGGCGCACCAGAATGCCGCGCGCCTGCGACAACGTGCGCTCGATATAGGTGTCGACCGACAGCGGATGACGCAATTCGGCAAGGTTCGCGAGCCGCAGCGTCGGCAGGCTATCGCGACCGCGGCGCCAGCCGGCTGCGAACGCAGCAAGGTCGGAATCCGAATACGAGAGCACCACGAGATCGGCCGGGTCCTGGCCGATGTCCCTTGGCGTCGCGGTCTCCTCGAGACCGCGGCTCTCGCGGAAGACGACGTGCATCAGATCCCAGATCCTGAAAGACCAAGTCCCACCCTGATCGCGGCCTCGTCGATATCACCGTGCTCGCCAATCACGACAAGCTTCGACTGCCTGAGCCCCGCGCCCCAGGGCTTGTCGAACTGGTGGCGCACGCGCTCGCCGACCGCCTGCAGCAGAAGTCGCATCGGCTTGCCCGCAACCGCGATGTAGCCTTTGGCACGCAGCACGTTCTGCTCGCGCGCCAGCTTCTGCACCGAGGCGACGAGCGCATCGACGTCGGTCACTTCAGGCAGATCGATCACGACGGAGGCGAAGTCGTCATGCTCATGCTCTTCTTCGCCGTCGTGATGCGAAGGGCGCGCGGCGAGATCGTTCTCGGCGGCGGCGCCGAGGCCGAGTATGACGCGCGCATCGATCGCGCCGTCGGTGACTGAAAGCATCGGCACGCGGCGCGGCATCTCGGCGGTGATCACGGCCCTGGCGGCTTCGAGGCCCGCGGCGCCGGCAAGATCGGCCTTGGTCAGCAGCACGATGTCGGCGCAGGCGATCTGGTCCTCGAACACTTCCGACAGCGGCGTCTCGTGATCCAGACTCTCGTCCGCCGCGCGCTGCGCCTCGACGGCGTCGGGATCGGGCGCAAAGCGACCGGCGGCGACAGCCTCGGCATCAGCCAGCGCGATCACGCCGTCGACCGTGATGCGCGAGCGGATCTCCGGCCAGTCGAACGCCCTCAGCAGCGGCTTCGGCAGCGCCAGGCCCGAGGTCTCGATCAGGATGTGATCGGGCCGCACCGGCCGCGCCAGCAACAGCTCCATGGTCGGAATGAAATCGTCGGCGACGGTGCAGCAGATGCAGCCATTGGCAAGCTCGACGATGTTCTCTTCCGGGCAGTTGGCGTCGGCGCAGGATTTCAGGATCTGGCCGTCGACGCCTTCGCTGCCGAACTCGTTGACGAGCACGGCGAGTTTCTTGCCGTTGGGGTTGGCGAGCAGGTGCTGGATCAGCGTCGTCTTGCCCGAGCCGAGGAAACCGGTGACCACCGTGACCGGAACTTTTGCAAGCGAGCTCATTCGGCGGCCTCCGGCAACACGGCAATGGGGGGAATGCGAGCAAGGGATTGCTTGCGGAAGATTTCCGGACGGCTGCGCCAGGGCACGAGGCCATCGGGTGCGGCGGCGTAGGCTGCGGCGCCCGCGACCACGTCCTGCGCATTCGCATCCGAGAGACGGCCATAGACATAGGACCAGCGGCCGGGCGCGCTCAGCGCGACCGAGCAGCCCTGGCTGCAGGCCGACAGGCATTCGACGGGAACCACTTTGACGCCGTCAGGCACGCCGGCTTCGAGGATCGCACCGTGCAGGCGCTTGCCGGGCGTGGTCTCGCCCTCGCCGAGCGTCTGGCCGGCACGGCACGTGATGCAGACATGAAGTGTGACGGTCATCGCCTCTTCCAGATATCAGCGGGAGGCGATGAGGCACACGGACCATTCGTCGGAAGGCCCGTTTCCCCGTCGCGGAACACCCCGTCCGCCGGTCCAAAACTCGTCGCGCTGGCAGGTCTCCCGGCTTGCGGAGCAGGGTTTCCCCTTCGATCCCCGCCTTCCCGATTCCCTGAGGGAATCAGTGGCTTCGGGCATCTCTCCGGTCACGGTCGCGGGGGCGGCTGCATTTTGGAGCCAAATCTTGCCGATTCGGACCCTATCGCATTCCCTCTTCGCCTGTCATAGGACAGGAACCAACGCCGGGCCACCATTTGCCGGTGGCCGCCTCTTGTCAAGCCGAAGGACCGGGATCGATGACGCCTGAACCGGATACAAAAACAGCCGAGGATACCGACATCAGGCACGCCACGAAAATGGCGAAGAAGAAGGCCGCCCGCGACAAGATCATGGCGACCAAGAGCGGCGAGAAAGGCCTCATCATCGTCCACACCGGGGCCGGCAAGGGCAAGTCGTCCTCCGCCTTCGGCATGATCGTGCGCTGCGTCGCGCATGGCTTTCCCTGTGCGGTCGTGCAGTTCATCAAGGGCGCCTGGGATACCGGCGAGCGGCGCCTGCTCACCGGCCATTTCGGCGAGCTCTGCCAGTTCCACGCCATGGGCGAAGGCTTCACCTGGGAGACGCAGGACCGCGCCCGCGACATCGCCGCCGCGCGCGCCGGCTGGGAGAAGGCCAAGGAGCTGATCCTCGATGCCAACCTGCGCATGGTCGTGCTCGACGAGATCAACATCGCGCTGCGCTACGACTATCTCGACATCGCCGAAGTGGTCGAGTTCCTGACGACACAGAAGCCCGAGATGACCCATGTCGTGCTCACCGGGCGCAACGCTAAGGACGAGCTGATCGAGATCGCCGATCTCGTCACCGAGATGACGCTGGTGAAACATCCGTTCCGCTCCGGCATCAAGGCGCAGGCCGGCGTCGAGTTCTGAAGCCAGATGGCACGCGCGCTGATGATCCAGGGGGCAGGCTCGGACGTGGGCAAGTCGCTCATCGTCGCCGGACTTGCGCGCGCCTTCACGCGGCGGGACTTGCGCGTGCTCCCGTTCAAGCCGCAGAACATGTCGAACAACGCGGCCGTCACCGTCGATGGCGGCGAGATCGGCCGCGCCCAGGCGCTGCAGGCGCTCGCCGCCGGCGTCGAGCCGCACACCGACATGAACCCGGTGCTTCTGAAGCCCGAGACCGATGTCGGTGCGCAGGTGATCGTCCACGGAAAGCGCATCGCCACCGCGCGGGCACGTGACTATGCGGCGATGAAACCTTCGCTGATGGGCGCGGTGCTGGAGAGCTTTGAACGGCTGAAGGCGCGATCTGATCTGGTGCTGGTCGAAGGCGCCGGCAGCCCGGCCGAGGTCAATTTGCGCAAGTCCGACATCGCCAATATGGGCTTTGCACGCAAGGCCGACGTGCCGGTGGTGCTGGTCGGCGACATCGACCGCGGCGGCGTCATCGCCCAGCTCGTCGGCATTAAGGCGGTGATCGACCCCGATGATGCCGCGATGATCCACGGCTTTGTCATCAACAAGTTTCGCGGCGATCCCACGCTGTTCGACGACGGCTACAGGCTGATCGAGCAGAAGACGTCGTGGCGCGGCTTCGGCGTGCTGCCCTGGTTCGCGCGCGCCGGCGAGCTGCCGGCCGAGGACGCGCTGGGCCTGAGCGACGCGCGCAAGCCCGGACAGTGCAAGATCGCCTGCCTCGCGCTGTCGCGCATCGCCAATTTCGACGATCTCGATCCGCTCAAGCTCGAACCGGGCATCGATCTCGTGATGGTGCGACCAGGCGAAGCCATTCCGGGCGATGTCAGGCTCGTCATCATCCCCGGCTCGAAATCCACCCGCGGCGACCTCGCCTTCCTGCGCGCGCAGGGCTGGGACATCGATCTGCTCGCGCATCACCGCAGGGGCGGCCATGTGCTCGGCCTCTGCGGCGGCTATCAGATGCTCGGGCGCAGCGTCGCCGACCCAGAGGGAATCGAAGGTCCCGCGGGCGACACGCCGGGCCTCGGACTGCTGGATGTCGAGACGGTGATGAGCCCGCAGAAGACGCTGACGCGCGTCGCGGCTGTGCATGCCGCCACGAACCAGCCGATCGAGGCGTACGAAATCCACATCGGCCGCACCGACGGCCCGGATCGCATCCGCCCGTTCGCGACGCTGAACGGCGAGCCCGAAGGCGCGATGTCGCGCGACGGCCGTGTGCAGGGCAGCTATCTGCACGGCCTGTTCACCTCGGATGATTTCCGCAAGGCGTATCTCGCCAAGCTCGACATTCCCGCAGGCGACGAGCCCTATCACGCCAGGGTCGAGAGCGCGCTCGAGGCGCTGGCCGATCACATCGAAAAGCATCTCGACGTCGAGGGACTGCTTGCGCTAGCGCGCTAGCACCTCGGCAAGGCGCATCCATTCGGCCTCGCTGCCGGGAAGCCCGAGCCGAAGCCATGTCGGCTTTTGTGCGAAGACGCGCGACCAGATGTGGCCACGCGCCAGTTTCTCCTGCACAGCAAGCGCATCCGGCGTCCCGTAGAGACGAAACAGCGCGGTGCCGCCGAGGAGCCGCCAGCCCTGCGCTTGGGCCATTTCGTCGAGCCGGACACAGTCGCGCGCAAGCCGCGCGGACGTGGCTTCGGCCCAGTCATCATCGCGCAAGGCGCGGCAGCCGATCGCGATGGCCGCGCCCGAGACCGGCCATGGACCCGACATTGCATCCAGCCTGTCGATGTCGGCAGCATGACCGATTGCGAATCCGAGGCGCAGGCCAGCCAGTCCGTAAAACTTTCCGAAGGATCGCAGGACCAGCAGTCCCGGCCGATCCGCTTCAGATGCGAGTGACAGTTGCGGAACCGTATCGGCAAAGCTCTCGTCGATCACGAAGCGTCCGACGCGCGGCAGCAGGGCGAGCAGATCCTTTGGCGAATGGCAGCGGCCGTCGGGATTGTTGGGATTGACGATGATGGCGAGGTCCGCGCCTTCAAGCGCACCGAGCTCTCCGACCTCCTGCACCTCCCAGCCCGCGGCCGACAGCACGCCGGCGTATTCGTTATAGGTCGGCGCAATAATGCGCGCACGGCCCGGCGGCGCGAGGTGTGGCAGCAACTGAATGGCGGCCTGTGCGCCGCCGAGCGCGACGAGCGGCGCGCGCGTGCGATAGGCATGCTGCGCGGCCCGGTGCAGCCCCTCGATCTCGGCGCGCGAGGGCAGCGCGCTCCATGCGCGCGCGCTCACCTCGCCGACGGGATAAGGCAGCCGGTTGATCCCGGTCGACAGGTCGATCCAGTCTTCCGCCCGCCCGCCAAAATGCTGCTGGGCCAGATCGAGATTTCCGCCGTGCTCGCGCATGCCCCGTTCTTTCACGCGAAAGCCAGGATCGCAAGCACGCCGGCGAGCAACAGCATGGCACGGCGATAGACCGCCAATCCCTCGCCAATGTCGGCCGCGTGCGGATCGCGCGCGCCCTCGTTCAGCCAGGGCTCGTTCGTGATGCTGCCGTGATAGATCCGGGGACCGCTGAGCCGTACGCCGAGCGCACCGGCCATCGCCGCCTCCGGCCACCCGGCATTGGGCGAGCGATGACGGCGCGCATCGCGCGTCATGCAAGCCAGCGTCTCGGATCGTCGCGGCGCCAGCAGCACGAACAGAAAGCCGGTCAGGCGCGCCGGGATGAAATTGGCGACATCGTCGATGCGCGCGGCGGCCCAGCCGAAGGCCTCGTGCCGTTCGCTGCGATGGCCGATCATGGAATCCAGCGTGTTGATCGCCTTGTAGCCGAGAATACCCGGCAAGCCGAACAGCGCGCCCCAGAACACCGGCGCCACGATCCCGTCCGAGGCATTCTCGGCAAGGCTCTCGATCGCGGCGCGCGCGATGCCGGCTTCATCGAGCGCCGCGGGATCACGGCCGACGATGCGCGACACCGCCTCGCGCGCGGCGGCGATATCGCCGGCCAGCAAGGGAGCACCGACAGCGGCCACGTGATCATGCAGCGAGCGCAGTGCCACCAGCGGCCAGGCGAGGATGCCGACCAGCACGATCTGAACCCAGCCCGACGGAAGCGAGAATTGGAGCACCCAACCGATGGCAACAGCGAGCACGATCACCACCAGCGCTCCGGCGACGCCGGCAGCACGGCGAAATGTCGTGGGATCGGACTCGCGATTCCAGCCGGCATCGATGGCACCGATCAGCCGCCCCAGCCAGCTCACGGGGTGGCCGATCCGCGCGAACAGCCACGACGGCCAGCCCAGCAGAGCATCCACCGCCATCGCCACCACCACCGCGCCCGCAAAGCCCAAACCCGCCTCCTGTCCCGCCCCTGTTGCGCAAAGCAAGGGCTGAGCGCAAGCCCCTCCACGCCTGATTTCGGCTTTGTCTTTGGCCGCGATTGGTGGTTAGTCAGGCCCTCCAGGAGACCTTCATGGCCGTCATCTTGATTACCGGCGGAGCGCGATCGGGCAAAAGCAAGCGTGCGGAATTGCGCACGCGCGCCTTTCCCGGGCAGCCCGTCTATGTCGCGACGGCCGAAGCGCTCGACGCGGAGATGCAAGCACGCATCGCGACGCATCGCGCGCGGCGCGGAACCGACTGGATCGAACGCGAGGTGCCGCTCGATCTCGTGCCCACGCTGGTCGCGACAGACGGCGGCGGCGCACGGCTGGTGGACTGCCTGACGCTGTGGCTCTCCAATTTGATGCACGCCGAGCGCAATTGGGAACGCGAGGTGGCCGCGCTCGCCGCCGCCCTGCCCGGCTTGAAGAGCCCCGTCGTCCTCGTCACCAACGAGGTTGGCCTGGGTATCGTCCCCGACAACGCGCTCGCGCGCCGCTATCGCGACGCGGCCGGACTCATGAACCAGATGATCGCGGCCGCCGCCGACGAGGTCGAGTTCGTGGTCGCCGGCCTTCCCATGAAATTGAAATGATGCCGCGCGCCGAGATTCTCAAGGACATCGTTGCCGATCTCAGGATGGCGGCATCGTTTGTCACGATCCTCCCGGTGGCATCGTCGAAGCCCGCACCTGACGGCGCCGTCGCACGCGCGACCTGGGCGCTTCCCATCGCGGGACTGCTGGTCGGCTTGGCCGGCGCGTTCATCTACAAGGTCGCCATCCGCGTCGGCCTGTCGCCGAGCCTTGCCGCCCTGCTCGCGCTCGCGACCACCGCGCTGATCACCGGCGCGCTGCATGAGGACGGTCTTGCCGACACTGCGGATGGGCTCGGCGGTGGTCGGACGCGCGAGCGCAAGCTCGAGATCATGCGCGACAGCCGGATCGGCACCTATGGGACTTGCGCGCTGATCCTGTCGTTCGGCCTGCGCTGGAGCGCACTCGCCGTCATCGCCAACCCCCTCGCCGTCGCCCTCGCGCTCTGCGCCGCGCACGCTGCCGCCCGCGCCGGCGTGCCGGCCTTCATGTCGCTGGTGCCGCCAGCGCGGCCGGATGGGCTGTCGGCGAGCGCCGGAGCGCCGCCCGGCCGCAGCGTCGCTGTCGCCTTTGCACTTGGTACGCTCGCTCTTGTCCTGATGCTCGGACCAGCCAAGGCGCTTGCCGGCCTGTTCCTGCTGTCGCTCGCCGGACTGTTGCTGGCGCGGCTTGCCATTCGCCAGATCGGCGGGCAGACCGGCGACATCCTCGGCGCATTCGAGCAGATCGGCGAGATCCTGATCCTGCTGGTCGCCGCATCCTTCCCAACGGGAGGCTGATCCATGGTCGCGTTCGACGACACCTTCCGCCGGCAATTGCACGAGCTGTTCGTGTGGCGCCGCGACGTGCGCCGCTTCCGCAGCGATCCGCTGCCGGAGGGCGCCATCGATGGGTTGATCGAGACCGGCTGCCTATCGCCTTCGGTCGGCCTGAGCCAGCCCTGGCGCTTCGTCATCGTGGACGATGCCGCGCGCCGCCGCGCCGTGATCGACGATTTCAGGGCGTGCAACGCCGATGCCTTGAGCTGCTATTCCGTCGAACGCGCCGCGCGCTACGCCACGCTGAAGCTGTCGGGCCTCGAACAGGCGCCCGGCCACCTCGCCGTGTTCGCGGACAAGGCCAGCGACGTTGGGCACGGCCTCGGTCGCGCCACCATGCCGGAGACGACGGAATATTCGGTGGTCGCCGCGATCACCGCGATGTGGCTCGCCGCGCGCGCCGAAGGCATCGGTCTCGGCTGGGTGTCGATCCTGAGCCCGGATCGCATCCACGCCATTCTCGACGTGCCCCAGAGCTGGAAGTTCATCGCTTATCTCTGCATCGGCTACCCGGAAGCCGAGTGCGACCAGCCGGAGCTGGAGCAGGCGAAATGGGAGCACCGGCGCGGCGCGGACGAGTTTACGCTGCGGCGTTAGAAGACCGCACTATCCTCCGTCATTGCGAGGAGCCCTTGCGACGAAGCAATCCAGAATTCCTCCGCGGAGGCAGTCTGGATTGCTTCGCTACGCTCGCAATGACGGCGGAGAGAGCGGCGCGACCTTCCGCTACGACTTGCTCCTGCCTGCCACCGCCGGTGCCGCGCTTTCCTGCTTCTGGAACATCAACAGCGGCCGGAAAATGACGCGGCCGTAGGCCTCGTAATGGTTCTGGGTCGACACCGCCATCTTCACCGGCGTCGCGTAGTTCGCCTCGAAGGTCATGAACTGCGCATAGGTCCAGGAGAAGCCGACGCCGACGGAGGCCATTTCGGTGACGCCGGGGAAGGTCGAATACACCGCACCGTAGTCGGTGAAGATGTAGGTGTCGAAGCCCCTCAGCCATTGCGACCAGTTGTAGTGCAGCTCGGCGTTGAAATAATAGCCGCTGTCGCCGGAGGCCGCGTTGGAGGGATAGCCGCGCACGGTGGTTGGACCGCCGATCGAGAAGATCTGGTCACCCGGCAGCAGCTTCTCCTGCGTGTACTGCCAGCTCGCCAGCACATTGGCGCTGAAATTCGCGGGCCCCGCGGCGCTGGTCGCAAGCATGGAGCCGGTATAGGTGGTGAACGCGCGGTTGCCACCGAGCACGTGATCGTGCCAAGCAACGTAGTTCACTGCCGGCGAGACCGTGATCGAATAGGTGTTGCCGGATTTGGTCACCGAGACGCCCGCCGTGGATTTGTCGTAGTGATCGTCGGTGACTGCGACGGTGGCAAAACGGCTGACCGTCTTGCCCTCGGTTAAGGCGGTGTTGAGCAGCACCAGCCAGTCCTGCGTCACCCAGACCGGCTGGCTGAAATTGACCGCGGCCTGGCTCGAGCGGCCGGTGACGTCGAGCGCGACGAACGGGCCCTGGACGATCTTGATCTTGCCTTCGGTGTAGCTGACGCCGGCGCGGCCGCCCCAGGGATTGACCGGAATGTTGTAGGCGACATTGCCGTTGAGATTGCCGTCGGAGCGAACGCCGTAGAAGGTCAGGCGGTCGTCGACGCCGAACAGGCCGTGGCGCTTGTAGAAGGCCCCGCCCTCCCAGCGTCCGGTGTTCTCCGAGCCCTGGTTGTCGGTGAAGAGCTGCAAGGTGTCGACCGGCGGCTCGATCACGGCGAACTGGAGATCGGTGAGGCCGAAGCTCGTGCCGGGCTGCAGCAGCGCCTTGATCTGCACGTCGTTGGTCCGGTTGAACCAGATCACGTCCCGGTTGAGCTTGGGAACGTCGAGGACCTCGCCTTCGGGCTCCTTCACGCGATCCAGGATGTAGTCGGTGCGGGTCTGCTTGTTACCCTCGACGGTCGTCTTCTGGAGCCGGCCCTCGGTGAGCTTGACGCGGACGACGCCGCCCTTGGCGTCCTGGTCGGGCAGCGTCGCGATGCCCGTGACGATGCCGCGCGCGGCATAGACGGCATTGATGTCGGCGACGAGCTGCAGGAGCGCCGCGATGTCGACGTCCTTACCGACATATTTCTTCGCGATCTGGTCCAGCTCTGCCGGCGTGATGAATTTGGACTCATCGAACGTGACCTTGCGCAGGCGGAATTTCGGCCCGCCCGGCTTCAGCAGCTGGGACTTTTCCCGCTCGCCGCCGATCACCGCCGGCCCGGTCAGCTTGGGCGGCGCGCTCTGCTGCTCGAGCTGCCGGCGCTGGCGGTCGACGTCGTTCTGGATCACGCCGGGATTGATCGACTGCGCACGCGCGGAGGCGATGCAGGACGCTGCCAGCCCAACCGCAAATGCTGCCCCCAGAATCCGCATCCCGAATCCGATTACCATGCCTCGGCAAGACGGCCAATCGCCGGGCTCGCCGTCTCGATCGCCGCGTCCTTCCAGCCCGCGCGACCCGCACGCTGCCCCTTCTGGCGCAGCTTGCGCATGTCGCTCAGTCCCTCGATGTTGACGGCGGGGCCGGAGCCGACGGCCTCGACCGGCCGCGGCATCAGCAGCGCATCGAGCCGCGCCTGGCCGGAGAGGCCGAGCTGGTAGAACGTTCCGCCGTCCTTCTTCGCGAGCCAGGCCTCGATGCTCTCCTTGCCCTCGCCGTCGACCGCAATGTTCCGCATCATGCTGGCGCCGGTGAAGTCGTTGCAGCAGGTGTGGCTCGGTCCGTAATTGGTGACGGTCGCGGAGACGCCGCCGGTATAGAACACCACATAGGCGTTGCTGACATTGGCGTTGCCGGCCTGGCTCATCGTGAACACACCGCCCGGCTGGTAGAGCTGGAGCGTCGGCCAGTTCGACGGCGCCGGCGTGCGGTTGTTGAGCAACACCTGCTGGGTCGCCGTGGTGAGCATCAGCTGGCCCGGCACGTAGCCGTTGAGGATCGAGACGGTGTGCGCGTCGGTCCAGAAATTCGCATCCACCGCCCTGAACTGATTGACGATGATGCTGTCAGGGTCGATCGAGACGTTGGCATATTTGGCAACGCCGCCGTTGTAGCCGGTGATGTTCATGACCAGCGGGATCGCCGGATTTGACCGGACCTGCTCGCCCCTGACGTTGATCGTGTCGGCCGCGAGATCGAGCTCGCTCACGACGCTGACCCAGTTGATCGTCAGATCACCCGACGACCGCATCTTGACGACGTTGCCGCTGATCCGGTCGAACGCGACCGATCCGGCGACCTGGAAATGCGTATCGCCGTGGGCGGAGATCGACCCGCCACGCAGCGAGCCGGTGTCGGACGTGGCGTTGAGGTCGCCCGCATCGCCCGGGATTCCCGTCGTGGTGAGCTGGCTGAAGACGATGTCGTTCACGGCGTGCAGGGTCTGCGTGCCGCCGCTGATGGCGGTGCCGACGGTAATCCCTCCCGTCGTCGCGGTGACGTCGAGCGTGCCGCCGGCGTTGAGATTATCCCAACGAACGACCGTGCCGCTGAGGACCGCATTGCCGGTCGAGGCCGTGAGGCTATGACCGGTGTTGGCGCCCGCCGCGATCAACCTGGCCGAACCGTTGGCCGAGACCGAGCCCAGCGTCGGCGCGCCGCCCGATGTCACTGTCTGCGCGAGGATGAAACCGTTGTCCGCGTTGACGTTGACGCTGCCGGCATCACCATTGATGCCGGTCGCGGTCAGCGCGTTGAAGGTGACGTTGTCGCGGGCGTGGAGGGTCTGCGTGCCCCCGCTCTGCGCGGTCTGGAAGGTGATGCTGCCCTGCCCCGCGGTCGCGCCCAACGTCGTCCCGACATTGAGGACGTTCCAGTTGATCGGGCCGCCATTGGCCGTCAGCAGGCCGGAGCCGGTCGTGGCGGCAAGCGTGTTGCCCGTGATGGTCGTGGCGGCAAGCAGGGTCGCCGAACCATGAGCCGAGACCGAGCCTTGGCCCGTCGCGCCGCCGGACGCCACCGTCTGGGCCAGGATGAAGCCGGTGTCGGCGGTGACGTTGATGTTGCCGGCATCGCCGTTGATGCCGGTCGTGGTCAGCGCGTTGAACGTGACGTTGTCGCGGGCGCGGAGGGTCTGCGTGCCCCCGCTCTGCGCGGTCTGGAAAGTGATGCTGCCCTGCCCCGCCGTCGCGCCCAGCGTCGTCCCGGCATTGAGGACATTCCAGTTGATCGGGCCACCGTTGGCCGTCAGCAATCCGGAGCCGGTCGTGGCGGCGAAATTGTTGCCCGTGATGGTCGTGGCGGCAAGCAGGCTCGCCGAGCCATGGGCCGAGACCGAGCCGAGCGTGGTCACGCCGCCCGAAACCACGGTCTGGGCCAGGATGAAGCCGGTGTCGGCGGTGACGTCGATGTTGCCGGCATCGCCGCTGTTGCCGACGGCTGCGAGCGATTTGAACGTCACGTTCCCGCTGGCATGAACCATCTGCGAGCCGCTGCTGTCGGCGGTGCCGATGACGATGCTGCCGTTGTTGGTGACGGCGCTGAACGATCCGCTCGCGCCGGTCGCGGTGCCCGCCAGCACCTGGGCCAGCGTCAGCTCGCCAGTGCCGATGATATCGACATTGCCCTTCGCTGCGGACAGCAGGCTCACCTCGGTGTCGGTCAGAACCTTCACGTAGATGTCGCCGGCGCTGGCACTCGCCGACAGTCGCGTGGCGTTGAGGATGAACCGGCTGGTCGCGTTGCCGATGCCGTTCGATGCGCTCAGCGACAGTTCGGCGCCCGCGCCGGAGGCGACGAACTTGGTCTGGCCGTCGCCATTGTCGATGATCGCACCGAGCGAGGCGACGCCGCCCGCGGTGACGACGATCGACGGCGTGTTCGAAGCGGCCGCATAGGACAGCGACGAATTCAGCTGGCCGATGGTCGCGTCGCCGGTCGTCGTCACCGAGATCAATCCGGGCGCGTTGATGGCCGAATAGGCCCCCATCGACAGCGTCGCGGCGACCAGCGTCACGCCGCCCGTACTGCTCGTCGCAACCACCGGCGCCGCGCTGGTGCCGGCCGCGAAGCTCATGCCGCGGTTGGCGAGCAGTTGCATCAGGCCGTCGCTGGTGATGCCAGTATTGATGGTGAGCGCGCCGCGCGCCACGTTCAGCGTCAGGGCGCCGCCGGCGGTCAGCGTCCCATAGGGGCCGCTGGTGCCGACCGCGAGATCACCGGTCACCGCGAGAATGCTGAGATCGCCGACCGACGAGCCGGTCACTGCGCCCGAGATGTTCACCTGCAGCGGCTGGAAGGCCCCGCCGTTGAAGCCGATGCTGCCGCCGGCGCGCAGGTCGAGATCGGTGCCCAGAACGTGGATCGCGCTCCGGTCCGTGAAGTCGGCTTCGGCGTAGATGCTGCCGGTCGCCGCGAGCTGGATCGCATTGGCGGCGGAGATGTTGCCGAGGATCAGATCGCCGGTGGTCTGCTTCACGTAGATGCCTTGCGCCGACGACACGTGATCGAGCTGGTCGTTGGCGGGGTCGGCGAACGCGATCTGGATCGCGTTCGGGTTGGTCGCGGGATTGCTCCCGGCGGTTCCCGAGGGAGCGCCGACATTGCCACGCTCGGCGATCAGGGTCAGGTTGGCGATATCGCCTGAGATCACGGCCCCGCCCACATTGGCGGAGATGCTGCTGACGGCGTCGAGCTTGACGTCGCCGCGGCCGGTCACCTGGATGCCGTTGGCCTGCGCGGCCGTGATCGGGCCGTAATTCGCGGTGACGCCGCCGAGCGCGAGGCTGTTCTTGCTGCCCAGATAAATATTAGTCAGCGCCTTGGCCGAGATCGCGATCGGGTTGTCGACGACAACGAGGTTCTGCTGCGACAGGCTGACGGTATAGGTCGTGACATGAGTCGTCGGGTCCGTCACCGCGCCGACGGTGAGCTGGCCGGGACCGGCCGAGGACAGCAACGCCCTCTGCTCCGTCGTCAGCGACGAGGCATCGACGCTGGTGAAGGTGAAGGTCTGGGGCGCCGCCGAATTGCCGACCGAGCCGCGCGGCGCGTAGAGCATGATCTGGTTGGCGCTGACATTGGCGATGACGTTCTCGTCGATCGGCGGCGGCGCGGCGCCAATCGACGACGACGACACGGTATAGGCCAGCTGGCTCTGCGTCCACTGCGCGCCCGCCGTGATGACGCCGTAGACCCGCTCGGTCGATGCGAGCGTGTAGCTATAGTTCGCATTGTAGGTGTTCAGCGCCGTCAGCAGCGCCGTGTTGGTGGGCATGCGCTGATTGGCCGTCGAGACGCCTTCGAACAGCTTCGTGAACAGCGTCGTCGATAGCGAGCTGCCGAACACCGTCCCCAGCGGATCCGAAGGAGCACTGCCAAGCAAGGTCGTCAGCGAGCTCTTGAGCTCGTCGGTGGTGATCTTGCCGAGCAGGAACTGATCCCTCAGGAACCGCGTCGTCGCCTCGACCTTCATGTCCGTCGTCGAGACGTTCGCGGGATCGATGCCGAGCTTGGCAGCCACCTGCGCCCGCAGCACCGTCAGGCCGACCGAAGTCGGCGCATAGGTGCTGCCGTTCGGGAAGGCGATGTTCCTGAGCTGGAAGTAGTCGTTGTAGGCCGACGTCACCATCGCCTGGTAGCTGTTGACGGCGTTGGTGGCGGCGTTGCCGCTGAGCAGGTCGAGGCTGGTCCAGACGTCCTGCAGATGCTGGCTCTGCGCCTGGGTGAGACCGACCGCCGCTCGGCCGTTCAGGATGCTGGCCTGGTTGCCGTCGGAGCCGGCAGCCTCCAGGAACACCGGACCGCCGGTCGACTGGATCGTGCCGAGGCGCAGGTCGCCCTTGGACTGGATGATGTAGGTGCCGGTGGCCGAGGCACTGTCGAGCACGCCGCCATCGACGGCGCCGCTCGCCTGAACCGTCCCCGTCGCCTGGATCACCAGCGGATTGATATTGGTCAGGGTCGAGGCGTTGTTGACGACGGCGCTCGTCGCGCCGATCGCACCGGACGTGGAGTTGATCTCGATATTCTTGCCGATCACGACCGGGTTGGCGACGTTGTAGGCGGAAGCCGAGTTGATGTCGCCGGTCGCCGACAGGAAGACGTTGCCCTGCGGCGTGGCGCCCGCGGAATTCACCTTGACCTGGTTGATCGAGAGCGCGCCGATGGCCGAGATCGCGATGTCGCGGTCGATCGAGCTGGCAGTCAGGCTGCCGCCATAGAGCTGCACCTGGACGGGCGCCTTGGTGGTGCCGAGCGTGCCGATGCCGCCGTCACCCCGAAGCGTCACGCTCGTCCCCGAGATCACCGGGTTGTTGGCATTGGCGCCGACCGTGATCGTCGAGTTGGCGCCGGTGGCGGCGAGCGTCGTCGCGCCCTGTTGGTTGTTGATCGACCCGTTGATGACGATGCCGGAGGTCGAATTGACCACGACGTCGCTGCTACTGCCGCCGGTGAACTTGATGTTGATCGGGTTCGACGCCTTGACGGTGTTGGTCAGAGTGAGCGTCAGATGATCATAGATCGCCTGGTACCAATTGTACTGGGCGTCCGCGCCGCAGCACTTTTCGGGGTGGGTGTTGAGCGGATTGATGTTGCCGTGCGAGTCTACGCCGTCGGCCCAGTGATAGCTGCCGGTGGCGGTGGTGACCTTCTGGTAGTTGCTGGCCTGCGTACCCGAAACCAGGCTGATCGAGCGGGTCCAGTTCTCCCCGGTGGTCTGATTGGGCGTGAAGTGCCAGCCGTAGTCGAACTGCGTGCTGTTCGTCGGTCGATCCACCGTGGCGGTGTCGACCCACTGGTAGAGCATGTTCGCCTGCGTCGCGTACTGGATACCGGCCGTGCCAGTCCGGGCTGTCAGCATCGACGGGTCGATCGCGGCCGCAGTGACGCTGTTGGTCTCGTATTTCGTTACCTGCTGGTTACTCACGGCCTTGGGATCGTAGACATACCACGTCGTCTTGCCCTGGAGCTGGTCGACGATCTCGACCACGCTCTGGGCGGTGGCGGTGGTATTGATGGCGTTGGTGACGAGCGCAAGCCCGCTGGTGTTGTTGACCGTGACCGTGCCGGCGCCACCTTTGATCTCGATGTTTCCTTGCGTCTGGGTGTTGTCGGTCGATGTCGAGATGATCTTGCCGTTCAGATAGACGTAGCCGCCGGCACCCTGCGCAACACCGTTCAGGATGAGCTGGTCGGTCAGAGCGTTGTACCTGACCCCGATCTTGGCGTCGCCGCTGGCCGACGCCGTCACGGAGCCCGAGATGTCGTAATAGACGCCGTTGCGCGCATTGGCCTGGGCCGCGGCAAAGTCCGCGCCGCCGTTGCGGTTCTTGAGGCCGTTGCTGCCATAGATGGCATCGTACGCCGCGGCGCCGATGTTGACCGAGTAATTGCTGCTGGAGCCGGCCTGGATGGTGCCGTTGATGTTGATCACCGACGCCGAGATGATCACCGCCTGTCCGGTGATCGTCCGAGTGGACGTCGCGGTGGCCGGCGTATCCGCGGTCTTCGCCGTGATCGCATCCGGCTGGATGTTGATGACCTGGAAGAAGGCCGAGCAGCCCGCGCAGTTGAACGGCGTCTTGTACGGACCGCTATCCGCGTAGACGTTCCGCCCGTCATAGGTCGTTTTCTCCCACGGCGCAGTCGAGATGACCTGACTGGTCGGCCCCTCGATCTGCTGGAGCGTGCTGACGCTCGGTACGCTGCCGGCGTTGGGATTGCCGTTGCCGGGCGCGCCCTGGCCCATCGGCAGGAAGATCGACGAATAGAGCGAGGTGCCGTCGTAGAACGTCATCAGCATGCGCGCGGTGAAGATCGTGCTGGCGTCGGCGTTGCCGACTGGCTGATAGATGCCGCTACTGCCGCTGGCGCAGCAGTAATAGAAATATGGGTGATCCCCTCCCGAGCCGATATGCGGAGCGGTGTAGTAGTCGCCGTAGGCACCGAGATAGGTCGCCGCCGTCATCACTGCCGTCAGCGTGTCTTCGGGCCTGTCTTCAGTGGTGGCCCATTGCGAGGTGACCGCGCTGCCGCTGTCGTAGAAGCTCCCGATACCGCCGAGGAAGGTGAAGGTGCCCTTGGGCACCACGATCTGGACGGTCGCGGCACTGAGCGACTGCGATGCGACGACGCTGCCGAGATTGTTGATGATCTTGAGCAGGCCGTTCGCGTTGTTGACGGCGCCGTTGAAATAGATGTCGGGCGTGCGGGTCAGCACGTTGCCGTTCTGGTCGATGCCTTGACCGGAGTCAGGATCCAGACGGTTGTAGGTGGCGGAGACGTCGATGACCGGCGTCGCGCTCGGCATCGCGGTGAAGGTCACGTTGGAGTGCGAATCCGAGTCGACATGGTCGATCTGGCGATAGGTGATGTTACCTCCGGTCACCTCGGTGACCGTGAGGTTGCCCAGGCTCATGAAGTCGAGGCCCTTGTTCTCGATCTTGATCAATGGCGAGCTGCGCGCGATCACCGCGGGCGCGGCAGGATTGGTGCCGCTGTTTCCGGTGAGCTTCTGCGCCAGGATCGAGACGTTGCCGGCGGACACCAGGATGTCGCCGAACGCGAAGGCGTTGCCGGGCGCGTCGGAGGTGAACGGCGCCTGCTTGATCAAGGTGTCGATCTGCCGTTGGATGTCGCCGGTCGGATCGGTGCCGGACGGCGACATCGTGGCGGGCGACGTCGGCGTCGCCGCCGCGAGTTGGGAGCGGACCTGCCCCTCGGTGAGGCCGGTCAGCGATGCCAGCTGGTTGACCACCAGCTGGTAGGGATTGAAGTTGCCGACGATGGCGTATTGGACCGTCTGATGGTTCCAGCTCATCACCGGGCTGAAGTGATTGACGTCGGAGACGGACTCCAGGGTCAGCGCGGAGTAAGGGCTCGTCGTGCTCAGGGTCGGCGTGCCCGCGCCGAGCTCGATTGTGATCGTGACGTCGTTGTTGATGCCCGCCACCACCAGGCCGTTGAGCGCGACATCGCCGGTTCCGCTGGTGTGGCTGTGGTTGTCGCTGTTCTTGGCGCTGAAGATATCGAGATACGGATTGTAGTTGCTGCCGTTGCCGGTGGCCGTGACCTGGCCCTGCGTGGCGCCGAGATAGATGTCGCGCGCGCCGAGCACGCTCGAGGTCGGGGCCAGCGTCAGGCTGGTGGCGTCGTCGGCATTGGCCGTGCCGCGATAGAGCGTTGAGATCGGAATGGCGGTGTTGTTGTAGACCACCGTGGTTGCCGTCGCCTGGATGCTGCTGAAGACGGTGCCATCGCCGGACAGGCCGGCATACATGGTGATGTCACGCCAGGCCACGATCTTCGCGTTGTCGCCGACATTGACGGACTGGTTGGCGTGAACCCAGCTGTTGGTGCTGGCGCCGACGCCTGCGATCGCGCCGTAGAGGCTGGCATTGGCGTTGTTGGCCGCCGCCATCTTCGCGGCCGTGCCGACATAGATCTTGCCGGCGCTGAACAGCTCGCGGGCGTTGATGTTGACCGCGAGCGTGGCGTTCGCCGTCATGTTGGATTCGGCGCCGCCGCCGGCGAAGAAGCTGGCGGTGGCGAGGCTCGCGGTATCGTTGGTGTTCAGCGTGTTGTAGGCCTCGATGTTGATCACCGCGGTCGAGGTCCTGGGATCGTCGTTGAGGCTCAGCACCGTGCCGGCGCCGAGATTGGTGGTGACGCGCTGGGTCACGAAGGACTCGCTCAGCGCCGCCGCTCCCGAGAACGAGCCGCCCGAGCCCGATCGCGCGCCGCCTCCGGCCTGATTGACGATGTCGTTGGCGATGACGACCATGTCGCCGGCCGCCGAGTTGATGATCAGATGCGTCCCTACGTCCGCCGTGGTGGTGGAATCGACCTCATTTCTCGCCTTTCCGGCGGAAACGCCCGCCGTGGACGCCTGATAGGCGTCGCCGCTGGCCGCGTAGTTCGTGGTGTGCGTCGCCTTGATCGTCAGGCCGCCGAGATAGATCGTGTCGTCCGCCGTGCCGCCGTCGAACCGCGCGTTCGTCACGGCGGTCGAGCTCGTGGTGGCGACCGCCGCGGCCCCGGCGTAGGTACCGCCCGCGCCGACCAGCGCGTTGGAGACATTCGTGTCCATGCCGTCCGCACGGATGGTGAGCTTGCCGGTGTAGGCGGCGCGGTTCAGAGCATCCATATCCGCCGGCGCGCCCAGATATGCGTAAGTGTGCGCGCTCGACGACGTCTGCGCGACGGTGGCGCCGAGGGCCAGGAAGCCGCTCGAAAGACCGGTCCCCTCGGCATATTGCGAGCTGTCGTTTTCCGCCTTGATGGACACGTCGGCATTGGGAAGCCGGATCCCCGTCCCGCCATAGGCGTTGACCGTCGCGTTTTCGGAGGCCTTTGCGTAGCTGCCCTGCGCGCCGATCAGCGAGCCGCCGCCGCCGGCGAGCGCCTTGGCCCACGTCGTCGTGCCGTAGATCAGCGTCGTCGTGCTTCCGTTCGTTTGCGTGCCGATGACGGGGACGAGCGCCATCGCGGTGACGGCGAGCTTGCCGCCCGAGAAGCTGGTGTTGTCCCCGACATCCGCAGTGACCCTGGCGCCGACCGTCGACTGGGCGATGGCGACGCCGACCGCACCGCCGCCGACCGAAACACCGATCGCCTCGCTCGACACATTGGGCGTGATCGCGGCCCCGACCAGCGTGCCGTCACCGGTCGCAGACGTGGTGATCGCTGCGCCTGATCCGATCTCGGCGAGCACGCCCGAGTCTTCGTGGGCCTCCGCATCCGCGCCGGCACCCGAGACGATACCGCCCGAGAGCGCCGTTGCCGTCGTGCTCAAAGTGCCGGCGCCCGAGGCCCCGACACCCAATGTCGAGGTGTTGATGGTGGCGCCGTCAAGGACCCGCGCCGTGACCGAGCTGTTTCGGCTCGCCGTTGCGACCGAAGCGCCGACGGCCACGGCACCGGCACTGGCGCCGCCGGTGAAGACGACCTGGCTCGTCGAATCCTGCGCCAGGACGGCGACGCCGTTGCCGCCCGAGCCCGTGATCTGGCCGCCGAGCAGGGCCACCACGGTGTTGCTGACATTGCCGACCGCCACCGAGGCCTGAGCGCCGAAGTAGAGCGCCGCACCACCGGCGATTGCCTCGGTATCGATGGTCTTGCCACTATAGGGGCCGGTATTGGCGTCCTTGACGACGGCCGTAACAGTGACGGACGGCGACGAGACGGCCAAAGGTGTATCTGCCGCCACCAGCACGCCGGAGCCGTTGCGTCCGTAGTCACTCAAATTGGCGAGCACGGTGCTGTTGACGCTGGTGTAGCCAATGCCGGCCCCGATGCCGAGATTCTTCGCAAAGCCGGCGCCGAGCAGATACATCTTGGCCGCATTGGCGCTGGTGGCAGCGACATTGACCTGCGTGCCCGTGACGTTGCCGCCCGCGATCTGCGCGACGACGGCGTCGTTGCCCCCGCTCAGCACACTGCTGACATCGTAAGTCGAGCTGACATTGGCACTGTTCGGATTGCCGGCGGTGCCGCTGGCGACCGCACCACTGCCATGCGTGTTGCTGGTGCCGCTGTTGACGGATGCGATGGTGCCGTTGCCACCCTGATTGAGCTGGCCGGTCTGCTGGCCCTGGGTGTCGGCGTCGGCGGTGTTGGTGCCGATGATGATGACGCCGACAGTCGCGCCGATTCCGACGCTGCCGCCGATGCCGGCGGTGACCGCGTAGGACTGCACCTCCTTGGTGCTGAGTGCACTGACATTGATCGCGCCGGACGAGTTCAGATTGCTGTTCCAGCTCTCCGCGACGGTCCGGCTCTTGAAACTGATCACGTTGGCGGCGGCACCGACGCCGACCCCTCCTCCGCTGGCGCCGACCGCGAGCGCGCCCGCGATCTCCTTGATCGCGACGTCCTCGTTGGCGTTGATCGTGACCGCGCCGGCCGCGCCGCCCGTCACTCCCTGGAGCGTGGTGTCGTAGACGCCGGCGATGGTGGTGTTGTTGGCGACCTCGATGTTCGCCATGCCGGCGATCGCGGCGGTGCCCGTCGAGAGCGCGCCGCCGATGGCATAGGCCTCGAAGCGGTTCTTGGTCTTGGCTTCGACGTCGAGCACGCCGCTCAAATTGAGCGCCGTGGTGTGCGCGGCGCCATTGCCCTGATAGCGGAACTCATCGCCGACATAGGCCAGCGTCCGGTTCGAGGAGACCTGGACCAGGAACGCCGCGCCGATCGCGGCCTGGCTGCCATAGGCGCCGGAGCCGTTCGCGGAGAAGATGCCGGTGCTGTTGTTGGCGTTGACCGTCAGCGACGAAGCCGTCAGCGCGCCGCCGTCGACATAGGCTTCCGTGGTCGCCTGGAAGACGTTCAGGCCGACCGAGCCGGTGTTGAAGCCGATCGCAATCGAGGACGCATCCTGTTCTGCATTGGCCTTCACGGTCACGGCGCCGACCGTCTCGCTCGACGACTGGACGCCGCCGACCGTGGCATTGGTGATATAGGCGAAGGTCTCGCGCGACATCGTCGTCGAGACAATCGTCGCGCCACCGCCGCCGCTGCTGCCGTAGGCGATGCCAGCGCCGAACGCGCCGGAATAGGAGAAGCTCGACGCGGCCACCTCGATCTGCGGCTTGAGCGTCGACGAGGTCAGACGCGTGTCGATGGACGCGCTGTCGATATAGGCTCGTGTCGCCCCGCTCATCACGTTGGTGATCGGGTTGATCATGATCGAGATGCCGCCGCTCGCGGCGACCGACGCGACGTTGGTCACGACCGCCTGGTGCGAGCTCGCGACCACGGCAAGGCCGCGCAGGACGTCCTGGTTCTCAGTGAGGTCGGGCGTGGTGTCGGTCGGCGCATGGGCCGTGCCGAGATCGAAGGCATGGACGAGCGTACCGTTGTTGACCGACAGCGTATCAGTGGTGCTGGTTCCGAGCGCGTCGACCTTGGTGTTCGCTCCCGAGATATAGGCGGCGGTGGTTCCGGTGATCTGGTTGGTCACCAGCGAACCCGCGCCGCCGGCCGCGCCCTTGCTGATCGACAGGGCGCCGGCGAACACGGCCGCCTTGTCGTTGTTGCCGGCGAGCACCGAGACATTGTTGGTGGCCGTAACATCGGCCCCGTTGATGCCGTTAGTGCCGGCGGCAGTGATATTGGCCGTGACGTTGGTCCCCATCAGATTGGTGGCGACCGAACCGGCGAGGCCAACCTGCGAGGACATCGCAATGCCGACGGCGACCGTTGAGATGTTGGCGTTCGAGTTCGCGTTGACCCCGACATTGCCCGAGGCGGTCAGCTTGGAGCCGGTGACGCCGGCGGTGACATTGTTGGCGATGCTGCTGTAGACGAGCGCGAGGCCCGCGGCGCTGCCTTGCGTCGAGGCGCCCGCGATCGCGGCGGTCCCGGTGATGCTGGAATTGTCGGTCGCGTTGACGGAGATGTTGCGGCTCGTGACGGACGATTGCGACGCGCTCGACAAATTGTTGCCGATGGCGGCCGAAACGGTATTGGCGATCGAACTGATCGTCGTGCCGCCGACGCCGGCGAACTGCCCGGTCGCAAGGCCAAAGCCGATCGTGACCGCCTGGATCTTCGAGGAATCGACCGCACTGACGCGGACATTGCCCGGGGCCGACATCAGCACATTGGCGATGTAGGCCGAATGCGTCGTCGCAACGGTGTTGTAGACGATCGAGGCGCCGACGTTGTTCTTGCCGGCCTGGATCAGGCCCGCAACGGAGACGATGCTGGCGCCAGGACCGTTACCCGTGCCGTCGTTGAGAGCGGCCGCGCTGAAGTCGATGCAGTTCTGCGTCCCCATGCCGCCGGCGGCCGTGCAAGTGTCGGTGGCGAGATGGTTGTTGTTGCTCTTCTTGACGAGGTTGCCGAGCGCCGTGTCCAGCGCCGACACAGCGCCACTATCCGCCAGCACCGTCACGCCGCCGACATTGATGTTCACGGTCGAGCCGCTGTTGATATAGGCCGTCGTGGTCGGCGTGATCTCGCTGACGACGACCGCGCCGGCAAGGCTGTTGGCGCTGGCCCCTCCCCCGCCCGAGGCCGCACCAGCCGCAATCACGCTGGCGCTGTCGGCGATCACCAGCAGGGTGTCGTAGTTCGAGATTCCGGTGCTACGGATATGCGCGTCGGTGGCGTTGCCGCCCGAGGGATCAGCGATCGACGCATAGGTCAGCCCGATGCCGACGCCGGCCTGGCCACCCGATAGATAGAGCGAGCCGCCGCCGATCGCGATGTTCGTGGTCTGATAGGCGTCGACCTCGAGCGCGCGGTTGACGCCGCTCGCCTGTCCCGTGATCGTCGAGCTCTCGATATAGGCGTTGGCGCTGTCCGTGATGATGCCGACCGAGGCCGACAGCGAGGCCGCGTTGGATTTCGATCCCGCCACGCCGATGGCGACGATGGTCTCCGAGCCGCCGTTGAGCGCCTGAACCGTCACCGAACTCTGGTTGTTCATGGTGGTGCCGTAGATGTAGGCGAGCGTCGCGTTGTTCGACATCGCCGCGGCAATGGCACCGCCGATCGCAGCTCCCTGGGCGGATGCCCCGGCCAGATTGAGTGCCGCCGAACCGGAGCCACTGTTGAGCATCGTGTCGTTCAGGGCCTGAACGATCGTGCTGGTCGTGACGGTGCCAGCCGTCGTGTACTTGTTGACCGTCGTGTTCCTGATATAGGCGCTGGTGCCGAGCGCGACGTCGCCGATCGACGAACTGCCGGCGAGATCGATACTGAAACCGTCGGTGCTCGAGCCCGAGCTCGAGCCGATCTTGCTCGCGGCCGTCGCCACGCCGGCGGCCCCGCCGGTCGCACCTGCACCGGCGGCTCCCGCCTTGTCCGAGAAACTGGAGGCCTGCGGCTCGGAGATCGAAGCCGCGACCGCTGCGGTCGTGATGCGTCCGGACGTGGTCGCACTGATCGTGAGATTGTCGACGTTGACGGCCCCGCTGCCGCCGCCATTGCCGGCGAACGGATCGTCGGCGCTGAAGGGACCGGGCCTGATATCGGAATGATTGTCGCCGATATAGGCCGACGTGTCGGTGTTTGCACCGAGATAGGCGACCGCCAATCCGACGGCCGAACCGCCGCTGGTGTTCCGGCTCATTGCCCCCGCCAGCGTGATGACCGACAGGTCCTGCTGCGCCAGGATTCCGACCGTCGGAGCGTAGACGGTTGCCTGGCTCGATATCGAGGCATGCGTCGTGTTGTTCAGGAAGCCGAGCGAGGTGATGCCGTTCAGCGCCAGCGCGCCGGCGGCCTTGCCGGACGACGGCGCGACGGCGACGAACTGGTCCGAGGTGATTGCGTTGACGGCGATGTCGTCCGCCGCACGCAGCGTCGCGCGGTCCGAAACGCCGGCGATGGTGTTGGTGTTGAACTGGACGAGATTGAGCGCGCCGCCCACCGACGATCCGCCCGAGGTGTTGCCGAACAGGAAGCCGAGCGTGCCGACATTGCCGGCCGCGTCGATCGACGCCATGGTCGTGGTCGCCGCGATCTGGATGCTGGTGTCGTAGGTGTGGACGTCACCGTTGTTGACCGTCGCGGACCAGCTGCTGCCGCAGGCCGCGGTGGTGCAAGTCGCGGTCAGACTGGCGCTGCCGGCCACCCAGGCCGTCGTGTTGTTGTTGACGACGAAATGGTTCATCGAGCCGGCGAGGCCGATCACGTCGCCAGCGTCGGCCGTAGCGTTGGCATAGCTCGTCAGGATATTGCCGCCAACGCCGAGATTGCCGTTGAGATGGCCGAGGACCTCGGTCAGTCCGTCCCACTTCAGCCAGGTATTGGTGATCGGCATCGAGGTGGTGGCGTCAACGGCGATGTTGGCCGCGTTGATGGTGGTGCCGCTGCCGATATAGGCGTTGGAATTGTGGTTGAAATTGCCCCAGGCGACCGCCGCGCTGATCGCGACGCCCTCGCCGCTGGTAACGTCCTTGGTGATCGCGGAAGCCGTCGCATTGCTGCGCACGCCCCGATCGATGAGAGTGCTGACGACCGCGACGTTGCCGCTGACATAAAGGCTCGGCGCGCCGCCGCTCGGATTCTGGCCGATCGATGCCGTCGCGTTTTCGGTGCTGTTGGCCAGCGACAGCGCACCGGCGGCCTTGAAATTGAAGTCCACCGGCATCAGCGAGACCATCTGCTGAGCCATCATCCCCGTCAGGCTGGGGCTGGAGACCAAGAACTCCTGGATCGCGCCGACCAGGGCCGGCGTACCGACAATGGTCGACGCCATGGTCGAGTTGCTCGTCGTGTTCGAGGTCGCCTCGACCAGAACGGAGCCGTTCATCCGATTGGCGGTATCGGTTCCGAGCGATGCGCCGAGCTTCGCGGTTGCGGATGTGGTGACGTCGCTGATCGCGAGCGCCCCGCCAACACCACCGCTGGCGGTCGGCGTGCTCAGCGCAACCGACGTGGCGCCGGTCGAGAACGAGTTGTTGTTGATCGCCCGCACTGTCAGCGAGTTGCCGGATGCATTCACGGTGCCGACGGAAAGGTTCGCGCCGGTCCCGACATTGGCCGTGGTCGAGACCGAGCCGGTGGAATAGGCCACCGTCTCGACGAATTGCGCGCTGGAGGTCGCTGCGACCGCGGTAACGGCCAACGTTGCATCGTTGATGGCGTGGATGCCGAGGTTGCCGCCTGCGCTGATCGTGGCCCCGGAGGCAACATTGGTGCTGACATTGCCGTCGATCTTGCCGACGACTGCGGCGGCGCCGATCGGCGAGCCGCCGATCAAGGTGCTCGCAATCGCCGGATCCTGCGCCGTCTCCGAACCATGCGAGGCGATGGAGACGTTGCCGGTGCCGTTGATGTTGGCGTTGCCGTTGATATTAACCGTCGCGGTGGCGCTCGCGGCCACGTAGCCGCCGTTGATGCCGAGCATCGAAGCCGCGAGCGTGGTGCCCACCAGCGTAAAGAGGCCAGGGACCGAGCTCGTAAAGCTGGACGACGCCGTCGAGACCGATGCGATCGTGATGTCACCGCCGGTGATCCGGCCGTCGACCGTAATTCCCGACGTCGCAGTGGCTTGGCCCGACAGCTTGCTGTCGCTCGCCGTCGCCGCGAGCGTCACATTGCCGCTGGTGTAATGCGTGCTGGCGGCGTTGACGGCCTGCGCGAGAATTTGCGCGCCGTTCTGGATATCGATTATCCGCGCCTCTATCCGGATGTCGTTGGCATTGCCCGTCGAATAACCATTGGCATCGAGCCGACGGGTATCGACCATCGCGTGGGCCGCCAGCGTGATCGAGTTGTCTGCCTGGATGAGGTAGGTGGCACCGGCGCTGAGCCCGTTGATCGCAGCCGCAACCGAGCTGTTCGACAGCGTCACGCCGGTGTCGCCCTGGGCGGCATCGCCGATGACCAGGTCGGTCGGGTCGATCAGTAGCGTGCCGGCCTTGCCGTTGTCCGCGCTGAGGTTGACCTTGATACCCTGGCCGATGTCGATCATCCCGTTCGCGCTGAAATCGACGAGGCCGGCATTGCCGGTCTTCGCGCTGGCGTTGAACCTGGCCCCGCCCGTCACCGTCAGATTCTGCGCCGCTTTCAGGCGGATCTCGCCGGCATCGCCGGTCTTGCTGGCAATGTTCAGCCGGGCGTTCTTTCCGATCTCGATGTTGTTGCCGGCCTGCACCGTGATGTTGCTCGGCGTCGAGGTCTTGCTGCGCGCGGTCAGGCGTCCGTTGACGCGGGCGTTGTTGACGGCGCCGATATGGATCGAGCCGTTGCTGACGGTGATCGCGCTGGCGCTGCGCAGGCCCTTGGAATTGACGGAGGCCGCGAACTTCGCGGCGTGGTCGAGATTGGCGATGTCGCGCTGGCTGGCGCCGCCGACGAACACGTTCTGCCCGGTCAGGCGGACGCCGTCGATCGCATTGACGCGGCCGTAGATGCGGATGTTGCCGTCGGGCGAGACCGGGAACGAGCCCGCCATCAAATTGCCGACCGCCGACTGGTTGATCTGTCCGCCCGCGCCGATCAGGCTGTCGGTGAACTCGCGCGTCGGCGTCGAGACGTTGAGACTGCCGACATTGACCACGCCGCTGCGGCCGACCACGAAACCCTTGGGATCGGCGAAGTAGACGTTACCGCCGATCGCGCCGTTCATGTAGGAGTTCAGCGTGCCGTTGACGTAGACCGGCGCGTCGCGAACGATGTTGACGAGATTTTGCGTCCCCGTCGGCAGCTGCAGATTGACGGTGTTGCCCTGCCCGACGCTGAACTGCGAGAACGAGTTGAAGGCACTGTTGCCCGACACCGTCGACGTCGTGACATTGGTGACGCTGCCGGAGGTCTGCAAGGACGTCCCGGTGCGTCCGTCCGGGAGGATGACGTTGGCCGTCTGCGCCCGGACACGGACGCTGTACACCGGCAGGAAGACCATCTGCATCGCGCAGAGCAGCGACATCGAGCGGAAGCGCGAGAGCTTCCGCAACGTCGTCAGCTCGTCATCGTCTCGCGCCGCAGATGGTCCGCGCATGTCAGATCCTCTTCATCGGCATTGGCGCCGATCCACAACCGGGTGGGAGAATGTCGTGCGATCCGGGCATCAGAACTGGCCGGGCGGCAGCTTGAAGATGTCGGGGCTCTTGGCGTCGGCGACGTAGAACAGCAGCAGGCTGGTCGGGGTCAGCACACGCTGGTTGTTCTCCTTGTTCTCGAACGTGCCCTGCAGCAGCAGGATCACCGAGCGATCCTTGGCGTCGCTGCCGCGGAACATCACGATGCCGCCGGCGACGGGCATGTTCACCGCGATGGAATCGGGCTTGAAGCCTTCACCCATGAAATGAGCGCGCAGGATGTTGGCGTTGGAGAACAGCTTCTCCGGCGTGATCGCGGCGTCGGTTCCCTTCGACCAGACCGCGCCGACCTGGATCAGCGATTTGGACTTGTAGCCGAACACGTAGGAGAGCTCGGCGATGCCGCCGTTCGGCAGCAGGTCCGGAACGGACAGCAGGATGCTGTGCGTCAGCTCGGCCGCGTTGTCCTGCGCCCTGATGGCGTCGGGCTTGGCGTTGAAGTCCTTTGCCATCGCCGCGCGCACATCGGCTTCGTTCATGCCGAACTTGGCGGAGCGGAAGCCGTCGATCGCCTTGCTCTTGTCCTCCGCGCCCGGCGCCTCGGCCGACGGCGCCCCGGCGGCAACGGGCGTGCCGGCCGCAGCGGGAGCACCAGCCGCAGCGGCCCTGGGGGCCGGCGCGGCCTTCTGCTTCGGCACGGCGCCCTGAGCCGCGAGCGGCCCGGCAGCAACGGAGGTGAGCAGGCCGACGACGGCCGGAATGAGATAGATCTTGCGCATCGAAAACCTTCGAAACAACTTGAAACAACGCTTCAAAAATCGGCAGCTGCGAAATCGGCTCCCCCGAACCGTCACCGCAACCGAGACGGAAAATGTTGCAACGCCACAAGGCGTTACAAGGCGCCACCGAGGAGACAAGGTTCGAAACAGCGACTCTTTGGCAGCGTAGGAATACGGTATCGGGCTGCCAAACGCTGCGAATGAACATTCACAAGCGCATTTTTTGATCAATTGTGGACACCGGCCGTTCGCGCTAAGCAACAAACCGGGGCAAGCCATATGCAAAGAATTCCATGACCGAACGGCGTTCCGCTTTCTCGGTCGATCGCCGCGGCTTCATTCGCCTTGCGGGAGCAGGTGCCGCAGGATGGATCGCGCTCGGCGCAACGTCGGATCGCATGCGGATCGTCGCATCCTTGACCGCATTGCCGCTCGACGACGAGCTGACAAGGCGGAGCATGATCGACAGCCCGACCTCGCGCCTCGGCGGCCTCATCGCCGGCTTGAGGCAGCGCGGCTGGGTCGAGGGCGTCAACTTCCGCCTCGAGCTCCGTTCGAGCTTCGGCCCGCCCGACCGGTTGAAGGCGGCCATTCAGGAGCTGCTGGCACTCCAGCCGGATGTGATCCTGACGGGATCGACGATTGAGACCGCAGCTGTCCTTGCCGCAACGAAGACCATTCCAATCGTGTTCGCGACCGCCAACGATCCCGTGGGCAACGGCTTCGTCGAAAGCCTGGCGCATCCCGGCGGCAACGTCACCGGCTTCACCAGCAGCACGGCCGAGATGGGCGGCAAATGGCTGCAACTGATCCGGGAAGCCGTGCCTGATATCGCCCGCGTCGGCATCCTCTTCAACCCCGCGACCACCCCTCGCGGCGGGCGCTTCTTCCTCGACTCGATCGAGCAGGAGGCGATGGAGTCCGGAGTGTCCGCAGTCCCCGCCCCGGTCAACGCGCCGGCGGAGATCGACGACGCCGTCAGGCGCTTCTCCGAACCGCCCAAGGCGGCGATGATTGCGCTGGTCGACAGCTTCCTCGTCGTCAACCGGCAGGCCGTCATTGCGGCGGCCGACAAGTATCGCGTGCCCACGATCTATCCGTTCCATTATTTCATGGATGCCGGCGGATTGATGAGCTATGGACCGACACTGGAAGTGCGCTCGGCCGACTATGTCGATCTCATCCTGCGCGGCACCAAGGCCGGAGATCTGCCGGTGCAATCGCCGCGGAAATACGAGCTGCTGATCAACCGCACGGTCGCGCGCACACTCGGATTGACCATCCCGTTCACGCTGCTCGCGCGCGCCGACGAGATTCGCGAGTGAACGAGACGCCCGACCAGGGACCTTTGCGCACGCCTCCCGGCCGGCTGTTCCGCAAATATCTCTACTCGATCGTCGCCCTCGCCTTTGCGGCGCTCGCCATCAATACCGGCTTCGACGTCTGGTTCTCCTATCGCGAGCAGAAGCAGCTCCTGGCGGCAACCCAGCGCGAGCAGGCAGCCTCCGCCGCGATTCAGATCGGCCAGTTCGTCGGCCAGATCGAGAACCAGATCAGATGGCTCGCACGCCTGCCGCCGGAGCTGTCGACCAACGAAGACGAGCGCCTGAACGCCATCCGTCTGTTGCGCCTCTCGCCGGCGATTGCGGAAATCGCCGAGCTGGACTCGCGAGGACTGGAGCAGCTGCGCGTGTCCCGCCGTGTTGCAGACAAGGTCGGCAGCAAGACCGACCTTTCCGCCTCGCCCGCCTTTCGCGGCGCCAATGAAAGCCGCGCCTATTACGGGCCGGTCTACTTCTTCGCCGACACCGAGCCGTTCATGACGCTCGCCACGCGCGGCGTCGGCCGCAATCCGAACGTGATCGTCGCCGAGGTCAATCTGCGTTTCATCTGGGACCTCGTTGCCGGCATCAGGGTCGGCAACACCGGCAAGGCCTATGTGGTCGACCGCATGGGAGTCTTGATCGCGCATCCCGATTTGTGGCGGGCCCTGCAGCGCAGCGATCTCTCCGGCCATCCGGACGTGCGCTCCGCGCTCGATGGCGTGGGCCCGCCCTCGGGAGGATTGGTCAAGGAGGATCTGACCGGTCAACGCGTGCTCTCGACCTATGCGACGGTCCCCTCGCTCGGCTGGCTGGTGTTCGTCGAGCTGCCGCTCAGCGAGGCCTATGCGCCGATCTATGCATCGATCGGCCGTTCGACCTTCCTGCTCGTCGTCCTCTTGATCGGTGCGGTGCTGGTCTCTCTCTTTCTCAGCCGGCGCATGACGGGGCCGATCCAGCTCCTGACCCAGGGCGCGCGGCGGATCGGCAGCGGCGATCTCGGCCTGCGGCTCGCGATCAAGACCGGCGACGAGCTGGAAGCGCTCGGCGACCAGTTCAACCGCATGGCCGCGCAGTTGCGCTATTCCTACGCGACGCTCGAGCGCAAGGTGGTGGAGCGTACCTCGGAGCTGGAGAAGGCGCGCGACCACGCGCTTGCCGAGCACGATGCCGCCGAGCGCGCGCGCAGCGTGGCGGTCGCGGCCAACGAGACCAAATCGCGCTTCCTCGCCGTCGTCAGCCACGAGCTGCGCACGCCGCTGAACGGCGTCATGGGCGTGCTGCAACTGCTCGACGACGGCAGCCTCGGTGACGCGCAGCGGCGCCACCTCGCGACCGCTGCCGCGTCGGGCGAAACGCTGATCGCGCTGGTCGATGCGGTGCTGGAATATGCGCGGCTGGAGGCCAGCACCGAAATGCTGGAGACGCGCGACTTCCGTCTCCACCAGCTCATCGAGGCCGCCGCCGACCTGATGCGTCCGCAAGCGGTCGACAAGGGCCTGACCTTCGACCTCGCCTGCGATGCGACGGTCAACACCGCCGCGCACGGCGATCCGGTCCGGCTCAATCGCATCCTGCTCAATCTGATCGGCAACGCCATCAAGTTCACGCCATCGGGCGGGATCGTCGTGAACGCGGCGGCCGAGCAGCACGACGATCATATCCTGCTGCGCATCACCGTTCGCGACACCGGCATCGGCATCGCCCCCGACATGCACGAGCGGATCTTCGAGGACTTCGTCCAGGCCGACGACAGCGTTGCACGACGGTTCGGCGGCACCGGCCTTGGCCTCGCCATCGCCCGCCGCCTCAGCCGCCTGATGCGCGGCGAGCTGACGGTCGAGAGCACACCGGGCGCGGGCAGCACCTTCGCCCTCGAAGTGCCGCTGGGGCTGGCCGCGAGCGGCATCGCGCAAGGCGCGTTGCCGCCGCCGTCGCGGCAGCTGCGCGTGCTCCTGGTCGACGACGATCCCGTCAATTGCGAGGTCGGCGAGGCGATTCTGAACCGGCTCGGGCACCGCGCCACGATCGCCAGGAACGGCGCCTCGGCCGTCGCGCTGGCCCGCGATCAGTCATTCGACGTCATCCTGATGGACCTGCACATGCCCGACATGGACGGCGTGGAAGCGGCATCGCGGATCGGCAAGCTCGGCCTGCCGAGGATGCCGCGCATCATCGCCGTGACCGCCGATGTGTCGCGCAGCGCGCGGGAGCGGCTCGCCGGAGCCGGCATCGCCAAGGTCGTCAGCAAGCCGATCCTGATCAACGCGCTCCGCGAGGCAATCGAGGACACCCCGGACGCGCCGGCCACAGCCCAACTCGCCGCGGGCGCGTTGATCGACCGGCATTTCCTCGACGACCAGAAGGAGTTGCTGGGTCCGACGCAGATCGCAAAGCTGCATCATCTGCTGCAAGAAACCAGCGACAAGCTGATCGCGGACATCGCCAAGGCCGCAGCGAACGGCGATCGCAAGCACCTCGCGCGGCTCGCGCATCAGCTCGGCAGCGCCGCTGGCGCGCTCGGCCTCGTCCGCCTGTTCGAGCGCAGCCGCGAGCTCGAGGAGACCGCACCAGCGCTGTCCGCGTCTGAATGCCAGAGCGCCGCGCAAGACCTCGCCGCGCTTCAGAAGGCATCGATGAGTGCGTTGAGTGATTTGCTTGGGCCGGCCGAGCAGCTCCCGATCAGCTAGGACGTGCTCTGGCGGACGCAGGATGTGCCGCCGACATCAGATAGTCGGCATCGGCCGCGACGCGTTTCTCGAGAAAGCCCATGACCGCCTTGATGCGGGCAATGTGCAGCAGGTCCTCGTGAACGGAGAGCCAGATGTCGCGGACGGAGAAATAGCTCGGCAGGATCGGACGCAAATCCTTGTTGTGGGCCGCCACATAGGACGGCAACATGGCAATTCCGACCCCGTTCGATGCAGCCATGTACTGGGACACGAGACTGGTGCTGCGAAACACGACATGAGCCGGCCGCAGGATGTCGGACAGCCAGCGGTTCTCCTTGATGTGGATGTGCTCGTCGATGAAATCGACGAAGTCGTGGTTGTCGAGGTCCTTCAGATCCGCCGGGGTTCCCGCACGCTGCAAGTAGGGATCGGAGGCGTAGAGGAAGATCCGGAACTCGCCGATCTTCTTGACCGAGAGCCGCCGTCCCTTCGGTCGGAAAAAGCTGATGAAGATGTCGGCCTCGCGGCGCGTCATGTCGAGCAGGCGTGTATCGGTGATCAGCTCGACCTGGATCGAGGGCCACGCCTTGCTGAAGGCGGCCATGCAGCTCGTCAGATACATGCTGCCGATGCCTTCCATGGCGGCGATGCGCACCGCTCCGGCGGCGTCCGCCTTCTCGGAGCCGACCACCGTCTCGATGATGGCGTTGGCGTTGTTCTCCATGCCTTCGGCGAACTGGAGCAGCCGCAGCCCCGCCTCGGTCAGGGCGAAGCCGGACTTGCTGCGCTTGAACAGCGTGGTGTTGAGGCTGCGTTCGAGCTCCCTCACCCGCCGGCTGACGGTGGTATGGTCGACCTTCAGCTTCTGGCCGGCGCGAACGAGATTGCGGGTGCGTGCGACCTCCAGGAAGAAGATCACGTCGTCCCAATTGTAACGCAGCGTGCGCGCAGCCTTTGCCATTTCGGCCGTCCTGATATGCCCGTTCGCGAGCTTCGGCATCTGACTCTCGCCAGTTTCGGGCATATCAGCAGGCACAGCAACCGTCAGGCGGCGATGATGGGCGCGTAGGTTTCGACCAGCCGGTTGGCGAACATATCGACCTTTGGGATCATCAGCTTCTGCCGGCAGACCGCGAGGTCGATGTGCTTGGGCATCACGGCCCCGAGCTTGAGGACGCGCGGCGCGACCACGTTGATGTCCCAGAGCGGAAAGCCGGTCGGCGGAATGACGAGGCTGCCGCCCGGATAGGGCGAATCGACGCGGTTCGCCAGCACCACCGCGACCCTGTTGTCCTCGGCCCTCGGGATCGCCAGCAGCTCCCGTTCGAACGGCTCGCGCAGCGAGGCCGGCCACAGGATGATGTCTGCCGCCGCGATGCCGAGGCAACGCGAGACTTCGGGGAATACCGCGTCATAGCCGGACATGACGCCGACCCGGCCGAACGGCGTCTCGAACACCGGATAGTCGTCGCCAGCCTTCGCCCATTTGCGTTCCTCGGCCGTCAGATGGGTCTTGCGATATTTCCCGACCTCCTTTCCGTCGGGTCCGATCAGGAATGTCGTCACGTACAGTCCGGCCGCGGCGCGCTCCACCGTGGGCAGCGCGATCAGGCAATGATAACGGGACGCGATGGTGGCGGTCCTGGCCAGCAGCGAGGTCGTCTGATCGGCCAGCGCCGCGGCCTCCGCGGCGTTCGGGATGGCGGATGGGCAGAACGCATATTCCGGCAAGGTGAGCACCTTGATGCCGAGCTTGGCGGCGTGATCGACCATGTCGAACACGTCCGCGGCCGGGGTGTCCTTGGTCACGTGCACCTGCACGGCCGCGACCTTGGCAACGGATTTCGCCGGGATCAGCGGCTGCTCCGCGATGCGATAGACCCGCGTCTTCTCGTACGGCAACGCCATCAGGCCATAGGTCTCGGGACGGCGGTCGGCGATCTTGTCGTTCGCCGCATAGATCGACTTGTCGTGCGCGGCATCGAGATCGACGTCGGCAATGGCCATGCCGTGCGTATCGTACGGCACCTTTGAGAGCACGCGTCCCTTGGGATCGACGATCATGCTGCCGCCTGGATAATAGATCGAGCGCTCATAGCCGGCCTTGGTCGCGGCCACGAGCCACAGGCCGTTCTCGTAAGCGCGGGCCGGGCCCCACATGTCCGCCTGGTCCATGGCGAAGAAATTCGCCATGTCGACGATCACCTCGGCTCCCTGCATCGCCATCGCGCGGAAGATTTCGGGAATGCGGCCGTCGAAGCAGATCAGCAGCCCGATCTTGCCGAGGTCCGTCTCGACCACCGGGCAGCCGCGCTCGCCGAACGCAAACCAGTTCTGATCGTGGGTTGCGAGGAACTGCTTGTGATAGTGGCAGACAGTCTCGCCGTTGCGGCCGAACATGATGCCGGTGTTGAAGATCTTCTCCTTGTCCGGATCCCATTCGGTGACGCCGCTGGCAATGTAGATGCGGTGCTTCCTGGCCAGCGCCGACAGTGCCGTCACGAACGGGCCGTCCGACATCGTTTCGGCGAGTTCACGGCAGTGCTCGGCGGAATCGAAGAGATAGCCGGTGTCCATGCACTCGGGGAACACCACCAGCTCGGCCCCTTGCCTCACCGCATCCTCGACATATTGCGTGGCGAGCGCGATGTTGTGGTCGAAGTCTCCCAGACGGGCAAGCGTCTGGACGGCGGCAGCGCGAAAACGGCGCTTCGTCATGTTGGTCTCCATCTTCGAAGGTTGATCGAACTAGTCTCGCTTGACCTCGCGCCAGAAGCGGTCGAGGCAATGGCGTTTCAGCGTGATGAACCCCTCGCCGGTCGTGACGTCGAGGTCGCGCGGCCAGGGCAGATCGACCGGAACGATCTCCGCCACCCGCGTCGGCCGGCGCGTCAGCAGCACGACCTGGTCGGCGAGCTGGATGGCCTCTTCGAGATCGTGCGACACCAGCAGCATCGTGGTCTTCAGCTTCATGAAGATGTGCTGGAGCCGTTCGCGCATGAACAGCGTCATCTCGTAGTCCAGCGCTGAGAAGGGCTCGTCGAGGAACAGCACTTCGGGCTCGGTCACGAGCGCGCGAAGGATCGAAACCGTCTGCTGCTGGCCTCCCGACAGCGTGTAAGGATAGGCATTGAGGTCGAACGGCACGTCGAAATCCGCGAGCAGCTTTTCGACGCGTCGGCGCCTCTCCTTGCGATCCACGCCGATCACTTTCAGCGGATAGTGAATGTTGTCGATCGCGCGCATCCAGGGGAACAGCGCTTCCCTGTAGTTCTGGAACACGTACGAGATCCTCGTGTCCCGAATGGTCTGGCCGTCATAGAGCACCTCACCCGCATCCATCGGCATCAGGCCGGAGATCATGTTGATGAACGTGCTCTTGCCGCAACCGTTCGGGCCGAAGACCGAGATGAACTTTCCCATCGGCAGGTCGATCGAGAAGTCGTCATAGATCGTCGTGCCCTGGAATTTCTTGCTGAGCCCACGCACCGTGACGTAGGCCTGCCGCGGCTTGAGCGACGGAACAGGTGACGGGCTTTCAGCGGCAGCCCGATCGACGCTCCGGATCGCAGTCACGTTCCCCATCGGATGATCCACTCAGTTTCCGAGATCGGACTTGGCGAGAAGCTTGTCCTTCACGTTGATCGGGCCTGCCACCACGCCCTCCTTGATGAAGACATCGACCAGCGCCTGGTACGACTTCAGGTCGGTTTCGTTGAGGTCCTTGAAGCCGCGCAGATAGGGCTGCGCCAGGAGCTCCAGCTGGTCTTCCTTGATCGGCGTGTACCTGGTGAGGATCGGCTTGTATTTCTTGAAATCGGCGTTCACGAGATCGGTCGCCTCGTCGATCACCGCGACGACCTTGCGCGCAACCTCGGGCCGCTCTTTCAGGAACTTCGTGGTCATCAGAGAGGCGCCGGAATAGAAGGGATCGGCAATGACATGCGCAACCGGATTGGTCATCGCGCGGACCGCCTTGCCCGAGGCGACGGCGATCGATCCGACCGGCTCCAGCGACAGCGTCGCATCGACCGTGCCGCCGACCACGGCGGGGACCTGCATCGCGACCGCGAGGTCGACCAGCTTGACGTCGGTATCGGGATCGAGCCCCGCCGAACGGACCATGTGGCGGGAGATGGTTCGCCACTGAATGCCCGGGACATGACCGAGCGACTTGCCCTTCAGATCGGCGAAGCTCTTGATCGGGCTGTCCGGCTTGACGATCAGACCGTCATTGATGCGATCGACCGCGATGCCCCCACCCTGCAAGCCGAACACCTTCAGCTTGCCGGGAAACTTGGCTTCCGCAATCATCGCGATGCCGGCCGCCGCGCCCGGAGGACCGAAATCGGCGCGCTCGGCGATCAGGGCGTCGATGATCTGGTTCGGCGCTTCCATCTTGGTGGAAACGATCTCGATGCAGGCCTTTTCGAACAGCTTCTCTTCGAGAGCGACATAATAGGCCGTGGTCTGCATGATCGGCAGCCAGACCGCCGTCACCTTCTCGGTCTTGTCGCAGGCCGCATTCGCGACGCCCGCGCCAAGCAGGAACGTGGACGTGGCGAGCGCCGCAAGGAATCTATTCGTCTGCATGATGGCCTCTTCGTTTTGGATTGGCTGACTATCTGCCGGACCAGTGAATGAACGAGCGTTCGATCATCAGGAGCAAGAGGTTGAGCCCGTATCCCATCGCGCCGGCGATCAGGATGGAGCCGTACATGTCGGTGAGCGAGTACGAGATCTGCGCGTCGATGATGCGGTGACCGATGCCGTCGGTCGCACCGATGAACATCTCCGCGACGATGATCACGACCAGCGCGAGCGATACCGCGGTGCGCAGGCCGACGAAGGTCTGCGGCAGGGTCTCGTAGAAGATGACATCCTTGAAGATGCGGAGCGACGAGGCGCCCATCGAGCGGGCTGCGAGGATGCGGGTCTGACGCGCATTCATCACGCCGTAGGCGACGTTGAACACGATGACGAGCCAGGCGGCGAAGGCAGCGACCGCAATCTTGGCGAAGTCGCCGAGGCCGAACAGCAGCAGGAAGAGCGGAAACAATGCGGTCGCCGGTGTCGAGCGGAAGAAGTCGACCAGGAATTCGACCGAGCGATAGATCGCGGCCCTGGCGCCGAGCACGATCCCGATCGGGACGCCTGCGACCACGGCGATCAAGGTCGAATAGCCGACGCGCGCGATGGTGTGGACGAAATCGCCGGTCATCTTGCCGGCCGCGATGCTGGCCGCGGTGTCGCGCAGCGTGTCGATCGGCGACGGTAGCAGATCCTTGTTGACCAGCTGTCCCTTGAACGCGATCCACCACAGCGCGAACAGCAGCAACGGCCCGATCGCGAGTTCGATGGCGCGCCTCACCTTTGGATTCGAGATCGCCTCACTGATCGTTTGCATCGGCATCCCCGTGGACTCTGCGGCTCTGCGCACTTCCGCCGCGAGCACGAGAAGTGTTGGCCTCGGCGACGCGAAAGAAAATGGCGAGATGTGCAATCAACCGTGCAGGAATACATATTGAAATCAATCTTTTGGATGATTGATTTGCAGGCTTGCAGTGCCCGTTGCGTAGGCAAACTCCTGCTTTTCGCTCATGAGAGCGGCAGCGGGACGTCGGATGGCAGCGGCCTACCGTCGGCGATCCTGCGATCGGAGAGCGTGCCGGCTTCATGTCATCCAGCCGCCGGAGCCTCAGGTCGTCCGCGCACCCTCCTCCCGCCCGAACCGCTCCACCAGAAAATCAATGAACAGCCGCACCTTGACCGACAGATGCCGGGTCGGCGGATACACCGCATAAAGCGCAAGCGGCGGCGCGGCATAGTCGTTCAGCACCGTTCGCAGCGCGCCCTTCTTCAACGCGTCGCCGGCAATGAACTCCGGCAGCAGCGCCAGCCCCCTGCCCTTGATCGCGACGTCGCGCAGCACCTCGGCATTGTTGACGCAGAGCGACCAGGCCGGCTGGATCCAGTGATCGCCGTCCGCGCCCGTCAGCTTCCACTGGTTGCCGGTGAGCAGGAAGCCGTAGGTGAGCGCGGCATGCTCGCGCAGATCCTGCGGATGCCTGGGCGCGCCGTGCCGCGCGAGGTAATCCGGCGAAGCGCAGATCATGCGCGCCACCGGCATGATTTTTCGCGCAATCAGGCTCGACGATTCCAATTCGGCGATCCGCAAGGTCACGTCGAAACCGTCCTGCACGGGATCGAGCAGGTCGTCGCTGAGCACGATCTGGAGCTGGAGCTCCGGATATCGCGCCATGAAATCGGCGAGCACCGGCCCGAGCCGCATCGTGCCGAACGACATCGGTGCGTTGACACGGAGCAGGCCCCGAGGCGCCGATTGCGCCTGCGTCACCGCCTGGTCGGCCGCCTCGACCTCCGAGAGGATGACGAGCGCGCGTTCGAAATAGCGCTGGCCGTTCTCGGTCGGGCTTGCGTGCCGCGTGGTCCGGATCAACAGCTGGACACCGAGGCTCTCCTCGAGGTCGGCGATGTATTTGCTGATCGCCGAGCGCGACAGCCGCAGCTGCCGCCCGGCTTCGGCAAAGCTGCCGCTTTCGACCACCTTCACGAAGGCCCGGAGGCTGCCGAGCTTATCCAAGGATGGCTTCCGGCGATTGTTTCCAAATCGTAGACATAGCCGTCATATTTGCATGGATTGTCTCCAATCCAAAGCGGAACAATATTTCCGGCCAGAGAGCAAGACGCTCCCCGAATTTGGAGGACGACAATGTCTGGACTGCACCACGTGACCGCGATTGCCGGCGACCCCATCCGCAATTTCGGCTTCTACACCCGGGATATCGGCCTGCGCTTCGTCAAGAAGACGGTCAATTTCGACGATCCCGGCACCTATCACTTCTACTATGGCGACGAGACCGGCCGCCCCGGCACCATCCTGACCTTCTTCCCCTGGGCCGGCGTTCCGGCCGGGCGCCGCGGCGTCGGCGAAACCCATCAGACCGCGTTCCGCGTCCCGCAGCGCTCGCTCGGCTACTGGACCCAGCGCTTCACCGAGAAGGGTATCGCCTACGAGGCGCTCGAGAAGCGCTTCGGCGAGTCCGTGCTGCCGTTCACCGATCCTGACGGCATGGCGCTCGCGCTGGTTGGCGTTCCCGGCGCCGAGAACGAGCCCGGCTGGAGCAACGGCGAGGTGCCGGCCGAGCACGCGATCCGCGGCTTCCATGGCGTGACGCTGCTGCTCGACAGCGCGGCCAAGACCGCTGCCGTGCTCACCGACGTGTTCGGCTTCAAGGAGACGGGGCGCGAAGGTTCGGTGATCCGCTTCAAGGCGCCCGGTGATGCCGAGGGCAGCGTCGTCGACATCTACGAGGCCAAGGGCTTCTTGCGCGGGCATCAGGGCGGCGGCTCGGTCCATCACATCGCCTTCCGCGCGGCCGATGACGCCGAGCAGGGCCAGATGGCGCAGAAGCTCGTGAGCAATCACGGCCTGCATCCGACCGAGCAGAGGGACCGCAACTACTTCCGCTCAATCTATTTCCGCGAGCCCGGCGGCGTGCTGTTCGAGATCGCGACCGACATCCCCGGCTTCGCCGTCGACGAACCGGTCGCGACGCTGGGACGAGACCTGAAGCTGCCCGGCTTCCTCGAGCCGCATCGCAAGCAGATCGAGGGCGTGCTGCCGAGCCTGGAGGAGACCGTGGCATGACCGACTTCATCCATCGTTTCGAGCCCGCGACCAGCGCGGGCTCTCCTCCCCTCCTGCTGTTGCACGGCACCGGCGGCGACGAGAACGACCTGCTGGGGCTTGGCAAGATGATCTCGCCGGGCTCCGCCCTCCTCTCGCCGCGCGGCCGCGTGCTCGAACATGGCATGCCGCGCTTCTTCCGCCGGCTCAGCGAGGGCGTATTCGACGAGGCGGACGTGCGCTTGCGCGCGGCCGAGCTCGGCGACTTCGTCGCGGAGGCGCGGCAGCGCTATGGCATCGCCGCGCCGGTCGCCGTCGGCTTCTCCAACGGCGCCAACATCGCCGCTGCGTTGCTCCTGCTGAAGCCGGATGTGCTTGCCGGCGCGATCCTCCTGCGCGCCATGGTGCCGCTGTCGGATCCGCCGAAGGCTGTGCTCAGCGGCAAGCCCGTCCTGCTGTTGTCGGGGCAGGCCGACCCGATCGTGCCGGCGAGCAATTCGGAGCGTCTCGCGGCGCTGCTGACGCAGGCCGGTGCAAGTGTGACCCACAAGATTCTGCCCGCGGGCCATCAATTGTCACAAGCCGATGTGACGCTCGCCCGCGGCTGGATCGGCAACGTCAAGGCCAGGGCAGCATGATCGACCGGCGGCGCATCGATTCCGAACGGCGCGCCGCCGCCACCAAAATCGCCGATAGCGTCACGCCTGCGGCAGCGCACACATCCATCCGATGATGGCGGCCGCTGAGGAAAGAAACCGTCCGCTGTGGCCAAACAGCCTTAGTCTATGGACCTTCCGCTTCTGGAACAACGCGGCCAGCCGGTCGGCGGCGACGCTTCAAAAAAAGCTTTCGGAAAGGAAAATGTAAGCCGAAGGTCAAGCGCCTCCAGCCACAACCTGGCAACGTCCTGCTCGTGCAAATGCCGATTGGCCGCCAACAATCGATGATTGTGGACAGGCAATTTCCAATGGAGCAGCAGATGGCAACTGTTTCCCACCATGGCCCCTATTTCTACCATTTGCAGAATGGCCTCGCAGTCGGAAGTCCCGATAACCATTCTTGGGACAACCCGACCGGCCTTCACGAGAAGTGTACATTCATCGCGACCGCTCACCCCACACCGGTCAGGCGAAACGTCCTGTATGGCATGTGGGTTCACGACGCTTCGGTAGGCGTGACCGACACCGGCTACGGCGATATCAGTGTGTACAAGACAACGCTCTATGCCACCTTCATCAACAGCGGAGCCGATGTCATCCATGACTACGTCGTCTATTTGACCATCATCAATCCTTAGGTGAGCGCCATGAAACTGGCTATCTTGCACTACAAAAATGGGAATATCGTCTCGCTCGTGGCCTTTCCCGCCGGGGCCCCCATGCCCGAGTTGCCTGCCGGACCGGGACAAGTCGTAACGGAGCTCGACGCCCCGGAAACGATGAGCGGCTTGCAGCCGCGCGACATCGCGTCGAAGTTGAAGCATCTCGCCGAGAACTTCTGCATCGACGTCGCCGGCAGCGAGCGAAAACTCGTGAGCAGAACCTAGAGCCTGCTCGTGGCACGCATCGGCCTACCATCTCCGCGACAAGCTGTTCGGAATTGAGTTCAGATCCGCTTTCCGGGACGACCGCACGCAATCATGGTGGCAGGCCCATGACATGGCAGGCTCGCACCATCCTTTCGAGGTGTTCCGGCGCGTAGATTCTGGTGAGCTTGGGAAGGAGTGCGGAGATGCGCAGAGCCGGCCGCGCTTCCGTCAAGCGTGCGCCGATGATCCGGGCTTCTTCGACCCTTCCGGACAACGCGTGGCATGCCGCCAGAATGAATTGTGCGTTTAGATAGTTGGGCCGGTGCAGCACAGCTGACTTGGCCCACGACGCCCCCTCCTCGTATCGATCGGTCAAGAAATGTGCGCACGCTATTCCGGTCTGCGTCAGAAAGAGAAAGGGATCCACGGGGCTTAGACGCACCCCGGCGTGGAACTGCTTGAGGGCCGCTTCCACATCGCCGCGGCGTATGTGTTCCAAGCCGATTGTATACCGTGCGATGGCCAGATTTGGGTTGAGCTCATACGCTCGACTGACGAGGCTGACGCCATCGTCGATCTCATACAGCACGGCGGCAATCGCCTGCCCTGCCCTCACGAGGACAGTTGGATCTTCCTTGTCGAGCTCGATTGCGCGCCTTGCGAGCCATCGGGTTTCGCTCCGTTCCTGATCCGCATCTATCGTCCAGCCGAAGATCTTCCGTTGCAGATAGCAATAAGCACCAAGCGCGTATCCTGCGGCCAGGCCGGGATCGACCTCGACAGCCAGCCGGGTCCGCCTGAGGGCTTCAATGTTTTGCTCGCGGGTGAATTCATAGAAGCTCGCGAGTGCGCGAAGATAGTAATCGTAGGCCTGAAGGTTTCCGATCGGCACGCGTTTGGCGCGTTCTATCTCGGCGCGCTCCAATTGAGGAAACAGTGCACCGATCACACTGTTCGTCACCTGATCCTGCAAATCGAAGATATCGCTGATCTGGCTGTCGAACCGATCCGCCCATAGATGCGCGCCCGTCGTAGCGTCGATCAACTGCCCGGTAATGCGAACGCGGTCACCTGACCTACGCACACTGCCTTCGAGCACATAACGGACGCCCAGCTCGCGCCCGACCTGCCTGATGTCGATAGCTTTACCCTTGTAGGTAAATGTGGATTGTCGCGCGATGACGAACAGTGATTTGGACCGTGAAAGGCCGGTGAGGATGTCCTCGACCATGCCATCGGCGAAATATTCCTGCTCCGGATCGGAACTCAGATTGCTGAATGGGAGAACGGCGAGCGAAGGTTTGTCGGGAAGCGCGAGGGCGGGCTTGGCCGCCTCCTTCTGGATTTCGATGACCGCCGCCGTGGGAGCGCTATGGGCTTCCTGCACCATGCCGATGAAGCGGTAGCCTTTCCTCGGCAGCGTCTTGATGAACCGCTGCTTCTCACCGGAATCGCCGATTGCGGATCGAGCGGCATTCAGCCGGGTCGTCAGCGCGACATCCGATACGGACCGCCCCTTCCAAATGGCCGTGATGAGCTCGTCCTTGCCGACGACGCGCTCGCGATTACGGATGAGATAGTTGAGCAGGTCAAAAGCCTGCGGCGTCAGGGCCACAACGCTCGCATCGCGGTACAGCTCGCGACGGCTAGCATCCAGCTCGTAGTCTTCGAAGAGATAGCGCAAGACGCGAAATCCCTTGAGGCAGTCTCCGGCCAGGCCCGGCAACACTTAAAGTAGAGAATAGGCTGCCCGTGAGAAAAATGTAAGCAGCAGGTCTGGCGTGCTTCATGACCAATCTACAATGGCTCGACAGCGCCGCCCAGTCGGTCACGGTGCTGCCGACCGCCTTGTTGCCCTGATCTGCGCTTGCCCTCCATGGT
This sequence comes from Bradyrhizobium sp. UNPF46, assembly GCF_006658625.1. Taxonomy (NCBI): domain Bacteria; kingdom Pseudomonadati; phylum Pseudomonadota; class Alphaproteobacteria; order Hyphomicrobiales; family Nitrobacteraceae; genus Bradyrhizobium; species Bradyrhizobium sp. UNPF46. Next base: position 46,812 of record NZ_LFJB01000009.1, on the reverse strand, counting down.
ATTCAGACCGACATCGAGCGTGTCATTGCCGCTCAGCGCCGCGCCGGAAGGAACTTATCTCGCGGGTACGCGGAGAGGCTTGGTAAGCGTGGCGGGAATTTTCGATCTCGCAACGATCGGGGCTGTCGCGATAGACGAGTGCTTCTTGCGAAATCCGCAATGGAACGTTCGAACCGGGCTCATCGCTGCATTGCCACTGTTTTGCCTGACGACGCAATGTCCCGGTGCATCGCCCCGATCATCGATAGGCACGGCTCGCAAGTCATTGAAATGACTGCGCCCGGCTACTGTGCATGGGGTTGTTTTTCAGTTTTTTGCTTTGGACCTGCCAAAAGATTGGCCTCCCCCGAACGGGAGAGGCCAGGACCGAACCGACGCGCTCGACGTGATCGCGCGTTCCTACTCCCAATGCCAGGTCGAGAAATCGTTCTCGAACTGCGGGACTTCCTTCCAGACGCCCTTCAGCTTCTTGTTGATGACGGTCGGCCATTGCGGCTGGAACAGGTACGCGGAGACGGCATCGGTGGCCAGCATGCGCTGGGCATCGCCGAGCAGCTTGGCGCGGGCGGCTTCATCCGGCGTCGACACGATCTGCTTGTAGAGCGCGTTGAAGGCCTCGTTGTTGTAGCCGAGATAGTAGTCCGGCTCGGTGATCTTGACGAGATCGAACGGCTCGACATGGCTGACGATGGTGAGGTCGAAATTATGCGGACCGTTGGGCGCGAACACCTGCGACAGCCACTGCGCCCATTCGACGTTCTCGATCTTGGCGACGATGCCGACCTTGGCGAGCTGGGCCGCGACGATCTCGCCGCCCTGCCGCGCATAGGGCGGCGGCGGCAGCTTCAGTGACAGCTCCACCGGCGCGGTGACGCCGGCTTCAGTGAGCAGCTTCTTGGCCTTCTCGGGGTCGTAAGGATTGACGCCGGTGGTGTCGACATAGCCGAGCGATCCGGGCGTGTAGAAGCTGCCGATCGGCGTGCCGAAGCCCTCGACGGCGCCGTCGATCAAGGCCTTGCGATCGATCGCAGCGAGAATGGCGCGGCGAACGCGGACGTCATCGAGCGGCTTCTTGCGATGGTTGATGGCGACGATGGTCTTGGCCCTGGAACCGCCAATCAGCACCGTGAAACGCGGGTCAGCCTTGAACTGGGCAACGACGCGGGTCGCGATGCGCGGAAACGCGTCGACGTCGTTCGAGAGCAGCGCCGCGGCCTGGGCGGCCGGATCGGAGATGAAGCGGATCGTCACCTTCGAGAGCTTGATCGCCGAGGCGTTGCGGTAGTCGGCCCATTTGTTGAGCGTGATCGAGGAGCCCTTGGCCCAGGCACCCAGCTGATAGGGCCCCGTCCCGACCGGCTGCGTGACGTTGGTCGCCGCGCTTTTCGGCTCGACGATCGAGCCGCTCGCCTGCCCGAGCAGGAACGGCAGGTTCGGCTCGGAATATTTCACGGAGATCACGACGGTGTCGGCGTCGGGCGTCTCGACCTTCTCGAAAGCCTGGAACAGGCTCTTGTCCTTGTTGGTGCTGGTCGCCGCCGCGTTGCGCTCGAACGAGAACTTCACCGCCGCGGAGTTGAACGGCTCGCCGTTGTGGAACTTGACGCCCTTGCGGAGCTTGAACGTGTAGGTCTTCAGATCGGGCGAGGCGGTCCAGCTCTCCGCCAGCAGCGGCGAGACCGAGCCATCCTCGTTGATCTTGGTCAGCGTCTCATAGATGTTGTAGAGCGTGACCTCGGCGATCGCGGCAGCCGCGGCATTGGTGGGGTCGAGCCCCGGCGGCTCCAGCGTCATCCCCATGACGACGCTGTCCTTCTTGCTCTGCGCCAGCACCGGCAGCGGAGCCGCGACGAGCGCGGCGGCAAAGGCGACGATCGACAATTTCCTCAACATGCGTAACTCCCCGGCCTGTTCTATTCTCGAGCTTAACGCCAATCCGGCTTTGGGACACTAACCTTCCATGGCCGCCTGCGGCAACGCCATCACGGCCTCCGCCCTGTGGCAGGCGGCAAGGTGTCCCTCGCCGACCTTGCGTAACGCAGGCAGGGCCTCGCGGCAATGCTGCTCGGCGAGCGGACAGCGCGCCACATAGGGGCATCCGGCCGTGGCCGCCGATTGCGAAGCGATCGCCTGCCCCCCGCGCCGGCGCCGGGCGCCCCCGGCACGCGCCCGCGGCACCGCCTCCAGCAGCGCCCGCGTGTAGGGATGGCCGCAACGCTCGAACAGATCCTCGGGGCGCCCCTGCTCGACGATGCGGCCGAGATACATCACCGCGACCTCGTCGCAGAGATAGTCGACCACGGCGAGGTCATGGCTGATCAGGATGTAGCTGAGGCCGAACTGCTCCTGAAGGTCCTGCATCAGGTTCAGCACCTGCGCCTGCACGGAGACGTCGAGTGCCGAGACCGGCTCGTCGGCAACGATCAGCTTCGGCTGGGTGATCAGCGCACGCGCGATCGCAATGCGCTGGCGCTGCCCGCCGGAGAACTCGTGCGGATACTTGTCCATGTCCGCATCGCGCAAGCCGACCTGGCGCAGCACTGCCGAGACGCGTTCGCGGAACGTGGCGCGGTCGGCGCCTTCCAGCACGGTCAGCGGCTCGGCGACGATGCGCGCGATGGTCTGGCGCGGATCGAGCGAGCCATAGGGATCCTGGAACACCATCTGGAAATCGCGCCGGGCACGGCGCAGTTCGTCGGCCTGGAGGCGGTTGAGATCGCGGCCAAGCAGCTGGACCTGCCCCGAGGTCGGCCGCTCCAGCGCCATCACCACCCGCGCGAAGGTCGACTTGCCCGAACCGGACTCGCCGACGATGCCGAGGCTCTTGCCGGCCAGGACCTGTACGCTGACGCCGTTGAGCGCGCGTACCTGGCCGGGCGGACGGAACAGGCTCTCGCGCGGCAGCGCATAACGTTGCTCGAGATCCCTGACGTCGAGAAGAGGCGCGATGCTCATGCAGATAACGCTCCGACGTTCGCGGCCATGGAGACGTCAGTCCTGATGCAGCGCACGAAGTGCCCGGGTCCGACGTCCACCATCGGCGGAAGCGCGGCGCGGCACGCATCGATCGCGAGCGGACAGCGCTCGGAGAAGGTGCAGCCGGACGGCAGATCGGCAAGCTCCGGCACGGTGCCTGCGATCGTCTTCAGTCGCGTGCCCTTGCGCGCGCCGAGCTTCGGCCGGGCGCGGAACAGGCCTTGCGTGTAGGGATGGCCCATGCGGCGGAACACCTCGTCGGTCGGGCCGCTCTCGACGACGGTGCCGCCATACATCACCATCATGCGCTGAACGTTCTCGGCGATGACGCCGAGATCGTGCGAGATCAGGATCATCGACATGCCGCGCTCCTCGACGAGATCGGCGATCAGGTCGAGGATCTGGCCCTGGATGGTGACGTCGAGCGCGGTGGTCGGCTCGTCCGCGATCAACAGGTCGGGCTCGCAGGCGAGCGCCATCGCGATGGTGATGCGCTGGCGCTGGCCGCCGGAAAACTGGTGCGGATAGGCGTCGACGCGCCGCGCCGGGTCGGGTAGCCCGACGCGGTCGAGCAAGGCGATCGCCTCTTTCCGCGCCTGCGCCGCCGAATGCTTCCTGTGCCGCCGCAGCGGCTCGGCAACCTGGTGACCGATCGTGTGCATCGGGTTGAGCGCGGTCATCGGCTCCTGGAAGATCATGCTGATGCGGTTGCCGCGCAGGCGGCAGTAATCCGCGTCCGGCAGTCGCGCGAGCTCGGTCCCGTCCATCTTGATGCTGCCCGAGACCACGGCACTATCCGGCAGCAGGCCCATCAGCGACATCGCAGTGACCGACTTGCCGCAGCCGGACTCGCCGACGAGCCCCAGCGTCTCGCCGCGTTTCAAGGCGAAGCTGACGCCGCGCACGGCCTGCGCAGGCCCGCGGCTGGTGTTGAGGCGGACCCCGAGATTGTCGACCTCGATCAGCGGCATGTCGGAGCGTTCAGCCATCGTCATCGCTCCCGCGCCAGCCGGGGATCGAGCAGATCGCGCAGTCCGTCACCGAGCAGATTGAGGCCGAGCACCGCGATCGCGATCGCGGCGCCCGGATAAACCGCGAGCATCGGCGACTGGAACAGCAGCGTCTGCGCATCGTTCAGCATCCGTCCCCAGGACGGCTGCGGCGGCTGCGTGCCGAGGCCGAGATAGGACAAAGCGGCTTCGGCGAGGATGGCGAGCGCGAACTGGATCGTGACCTGCACGATCAGGATCGACAGGATATTTGGCAGCACGTGCTCGATGGTGATGCGGAAGGCGCCCTTGCCTGCCGCGCGCGCGGCCAGCACGAACTCGCGCGCCCAGATCGCATTCGCCGAACCGCGCGTCAGCCGGGTCAGCGTCGGGATCTGGAAGATGCCGATCGCGACGATCGAGGTGACCATGCCGGGCCCGACGACCGCGGCGAGCATGATCGCGGAGAGCACGGCCGGAAAGGCGAAGGTGAAGTCGGAGAAGCGCATGATGATCTCTTCGGTCCAGCCGCGCCGCGCCGAGGCGATCAGGCCGAGCGTGACGCCGAAGCTGAGACCGATGCTGACGGCGATGACACCGACCATGATGGTGGAACGGGCACCGGCGAGCAGCAGCGAGACGATGTCGCGACCGAAGGAATCGGTGCCGAGCCAATGCGCCGCCGACGGCGGTCGCAGTTTCGAGGCGATATCGATCTCGTAAGGCGACCAGGGCGTCCAGACCAGCGACAGCAGGGCCGAGGCGAGCACCAGGAAGCTCAGCGTGCCGCCGAGCACGAAACTGCGATGACGCAGCGCGCGGCGCCAAAACGTGCGGGCCGGCGCACGGCGCGTTGCCATAGGCAATTCGACCGGCGTGGTCAGGGGCGCGCTCACAGATCGTGGACCTTGATGCGAGGATCGATGAAGGCATAGAGCACGTCGACCACGAAATTGACGATGACGACCATGGTCGCGAGCAGCATCACGCAGTTGCGCACGACGATCAGGTCGCGATTGGCGATCGACTGGAAGATCAGCCGGCCGAGGCCCGGCAAATAGAACACGTTCTCGATCACGATGGTGCCGGCGAGCAGATTGGCGAATTGCAGCCCCATCACCGTCATCACCGGGATCATGGCATTGCGCAGCACGTGGCTCCACAGCACCTCGCGCTTGCCGAGCCCCTTCGCGCGCGCGGTGCGGACAAAATCCTCGCGCAGCACTTCGAGCACCGCCGAACGCGTGACGCGCGCGAGGATCGCGGCCTGCACCACCGCGAGCGAGATGGCAGGAAGCAGCAGCGACCTCACGCCGAGCCAGACGCCGTCCTCCCAGCCGGCAAAGCCGCCCGCGGAGAGCCATTGCAGCCGCACCGCGAACAGCAGCACCAGCAGGATCGCGAACCAGAAGTTCGGCAGCGCGATGCCGATTTGCGTCAGCGACATCACGCCGACGTCGCCGAGCTTGTTGTGGTTGGCGGCGGTGTAGATGCCGGCCGAGAGCGCCAGCGTCACCGTAACAGTCATGGCCATGATGGCGAGCGGAACGGTCAGGGCCAGCCGTTCGGCAATCAGGCCGGCGACCGGCGTGCCGTAGACGTAGGAGTTGCCGAGATCGCCGATGAGAAGGCCCTTGATCCATTGCAGGTAACGAACCGCCAGCGGCTGGTCGAGCCCGAGCTTGACCGTGAGGGCGCGCACCGCGTCCGGCGAGGCATCGGCGCCCATCAGCATCTGCGCAGCATTGCCGGGAAGCGCGTCCAGCACCAGGAAAATGATCAGCGATGCGCCGACCAGCGTCGCCAGCAAGGTCACCAATCGTCGGAGGACAAATACGCTCATGCGCGCTCGGGCTCAAAGCTCATCCGCGGCACGATCAACATGTCCGGACGACCGATGCAAGCTCTTTGCTGCGGGGGCATGTCGTCATTCCGGCCAGCGGGACAGAAGGCCCGCGGAGGCCTCGAACAACGCGCTGACACGCAGCAATTCCGCGTCACCCCGGAAGCGGCCGACCAGTTGTAGCCCGATCGGCAGGCCGTCGCGGGCAAAGCCCGAGGGAAGGCTGATTGCGGGATGGCCGGTCATGTTGAACGGCATGGTCCAGGGGAACCAGTGCGGCCGGACGCTGTCGAAATGCCGCCCGTCGATCTCGATGCTGCCGAACAGGTCCTGGCTGATCGGCAGCGCGGTGCGTGTCAGCGTCGGCATCGCCAGGACGTGCCCGCGCGCAAGCAGCGATTGCACGCGGCGGAACAGCGCCGTGCGCGCGAACATCGCCTCCTGGTAGTCGACGCCGCTCACTTCGGTCGCGAGCGCGAGCTGCTTGAGGAAGGCCTCGCTCAGCTCGTCCTTGTGCTCGGCCGCGAGCTTTGCAAAGCGCGTGCGCCAGACGGTGTGATTGATCGCACGCCAGATCGGCTCGATGTCGAACCCCTCTCCGGAAAATTCCTCGAGCTCGGCGCCAAGGCCAGCCAGCCGGTCAAGGCTCGCCCTGAAATTGGCGGCGACTTCGGCCGAGACCGGCCGGCCCGGCGGTGTCAGGCAATACAGGATCCTCAGCCCGCGCAGGTCGCCGCGCGGGGCGGCGGTCGCAATGAAATCAGGCGCGGGCACGCCGATCGACCAGGGATCGCAAGCATCTTCCCCGGCCATCGCCTGCATCATCAGGGCGGTGTCGGCGACGGTGCGGGTCGTCGGCGTGACATAGGTCTGGTTGCCGAACACATCCAGTGCCTGGCTGTGCGGGATCACGCCGTTGCTCTGTTTCAGGCCGACCACGCCATTGCAGGCGGCGGGAATCCGCGTCGAGCCACCGCCGTCGGTCGCGATCGCCAGTGGCGCGATGCCGCTCGCCACCGCCACGGCCGCGCCGCCGCTGGAGCCGCCGGAGGAGCGGCAGGCGTCCCAGGCATTGCGGGTACGGCCGAACAGCGGCGAATCCGTCAGGCACTTGCTGCCGAATTCGGGCGTCGTGGTCTTGCCGATCAGGATCGCACCCGCGCCGCGCAGCCGCGCCACCGCAACGGCGTCCTCGTTCGGCACGTTGTCCTTGTAGGGGACGGCGCCGAAAGTGGTCCTGACGCCCTTGGTGTTGACGATGTCCTTGACGGTGACGGGGATGCCGTGGAGCAGGCCGAGCTCCTCGCCCGCCATCATCTTGCGCTCGGCGGCATGAGCCTGTGCCATCGCTTGCTCGCCGCAGAGCGTGATGAAACAGTTCAGCTTGCCTTGGAGCGCCTCGGCGCGGTCGAGCACGGCACGGACGATCTCGACGGGCGAAATGCGCTTTGCCGCAATGAGGCCACGCAGCTCTGTTGCGGACAAGAGACAGGGATCGCCGTTCATCGTCACATCGCTCCGAAGCGGGCCGCCGTTGGCCCGAAGACATTGACAGCGAGAATGACAGTTTTGTTAACTCGCCGTCCAATACGATTTTGGTCGCCAACCCATACGTTTTCGGTATGCCAATGGATCTTCGCCGGCTCCGCTATTTCGTCGCCGTGGCCGAGGCGCGCAGCATCGGCAAGGCTGCCGAACGGCTGCGCATGGCGCAGCCTCCTTTGTCCGTCCAGATCCGCAAGCTCGAGGCCGAGATCGGCGCGCCGCTGTTCCGCCGCGGCACCCGCGGCATGGATCTGACCGAGGCGGGCCAGGCGCTGCTGACGCGCGCGAGCGAGGCGATGGCGCTGGCCGCCGACGGCGTCGAAGCCGCGCGCGCGGTCGCCGCCGGCAAGCGCGGGCGACTCTCGGTCGGCTACATGTTCGTGCTGGCAAATGCGATGCTGCCGCGGCTCATTCCCGAGCTGCGCCGCTCGGTGCCCGGTGTCGACCTGGAGTTCGCCGAGCTCAGCGCCTCGACGCGCGAGGCCCGGTTGCTCGACCGCAGCGTCACGGTTGCACTGTGCATGCCGGCCATCAACCATCCCGAGATCCAGGTGGCGCGGATCGGTTCGCAGCCGCTCATGCTGGCGATGCCGATCCGCTCCCCGCTCGCGCGTCTCGCCGCCGTGCCGATGGCGCGGTTGCAGGGCCGCCCGCTGATCGCGTTGCCACCGCCGGAGCAGGATCCCGCCTCCTCCGCAGTCGCAGCCCTGCTGCGACGCCATCAGGTCGTGATGCCGGTCGTGAGCCGCGTGGAGACCGTGCATTCGGCGATGAGCCTCGTCCTCGCCGGCGAAGGTCTTGCGATCGTGCCGGCCTGCGCCAGGCTCGGCGCGCCACGCGGCATCGTGTTCAGGCCACTGCGCGATGCAGCTGATTCCATCGATATCGCGGTGTGCTGGCGGCGGGATTCCCAGAGCGCGCTGATCTCCAGGTTTCTCAAATGCGCCGAGAAGGCCGTCGCGCGGCTGTGAGGCGGCGCTACCAGCTCCAATTGATCTCGTGGCTCCAGGGCGGATCGGCGCCCGGGCGCGTGCAGGTCAGGCCGGCGCAATTGGCGGCAAAGGACAGCGCGCGGCGAAGCTCGTCGGCACTGATGTCCTTGAGCCGCTCGCGCGCAAGACGCCCCTGCTTGTGCAGGGCAAACAGCAGCGCCGCCTGAAAGCTGTCGCCTGCGCCGATGGTGTCGGCGACCTCGACCTTGGGCGCGACGACCTCGACCTGCCCGGCCCCCGCGTGCCACGCGACGGCGCCATTGCTGCCGCGGGTGATGACGACGAGGCTAGTGCCCTGCCCCAGCAGCATGCCTGCGCGCTGCTGATAGGGCTCGTCGCCGAAGAGATAGGCAAAGTCGACATCCGACATCTTGACGAGATCGGCGTACCTGGCGAACTCGGCCATGCGCGCCTGATAGGCCGCCTTTTCCTTGACGAGGTTGGGGCGGCAGTTCGGATCGAAGGAGATCGTCGAGGCCGCGCGCGCATCCGCGATCAGCGCCTTGGTCTCGGCCGCGCCCTGGTCGTTGACCAGCGTGGTGGACCCGACATGGACGGCCTCGATGTCGGCGAACGGAATCGTCCCGCGCCGGTAAGTCCAGTTCCGCGTCGCGGTCTCGGCATCGTAGAAGGCATAGTGCGACTCCCCCGCGACGATGCGGACGAAGGCGAGCGTGGTCTGGTGATCGCTGCGGGTAGCGAGATCGAGGTCGACGCTGGAAGCTACGGCATGATCGGCGATCATCCGTCCGAACAGATCGGTCGAGATGCCGCCGACGAATCCGGTCGGCGCGCCGAGCCGCGCCATGCCGATCGCGACATTGAGGCAGGAGCCGCCGACCGCGGGCATCACGGCCTCGCGTCCGTCGGCGTTTCGCGTCGGCACGAAATCGATCAGCGCATCGCCGCAGGATATCAGCATTCGTTTTCAACCTCTCGCGATGTCGCCCATCACCACACGGCTGCGGCGATCGACCTCGCGCAGCAGCTTGTAGACCTCGCGCTTGCGCGTGTGAAACGCGGCCATATCAGGCGTGGTCGGCTCGCTTTTCCGCCCCAGCGCCGACATCTTGGCCATGGTCTCTCCGATCGAAGCATAGGCGCCGCCGGCCACCGCCCCGAGCATGGCGGCACCCAGCAGCACCGGCTCTTTCGTCTGCGGCAGCGCGACGGTGAGGCCCGTCGTATCCGCCATGATCTGCCGCACCAGCGGGCTGCGGCTCGCACCGCCTCCCATGATCATGAGGCTGGAGCGGACACCATGCGCGGCAAAGGCCTCGATCACCTCGGCGAGCCCATAGGCCAGCCCGCACAGGCCGGCGACGAACAACCGCTCCATCGAGGCGATATCGGTGTCGAGATCGAGGCCTGCGATCACCGCCCGGGTATCCGGATCGGCATAAGGCGAGCGGTTGCCGATGAACTCTGGGAGGACATGGACGTCACGGGCGAGCAGCGCGGCACGGCTGGCGCTGCCTGCGCGCGCGATGATGCGGCGCTCGAGGAATTCGATGAGATCGACGCTCTCGCTCCGCGCCGCCGCGCTCGCCTCGGCAAAGCCCGAATGCGACTTGAGGAGATGGTCGATCGCCGCACCTGCCGCGGACTGGCCGCCCTCGTTGAGCCAGAAGTCCGGGACCATGCCGGAGTAATAGGGGCCCCAAACGCCCGGGACGAAGCACGGCTCTTTCGTCGTCGCCATGATGCAGGCCGACGTACCCATGATGTAGGCGAGGCGGTCGCAGACATCGCTCGCCCCGCCCGAGCCGTCGCGCCCGCCGATCGCACCGATGCCGCCGGCATGGGCGTCGATCAAGGAGGCGCCGACCGGCATTCCCGGTGTCAGGCCCAGCTCGGCCGCGGCGGTGCGGGTGAGACCGTTGCCGAGCCGCGTTCCAGGGGCGACGATCTCGGTGCCGATGCGGGCGTATGTCTCGTTGACGAAGTCAGACAGGCCGATGCGCTTGAAGAATTGCGCGCTCCAGCCGCCGGCATCGTGGGCGAGATAGTTCCATTTGCAGGTGACGGTGCAGGTCGAACGCTGCAGCGAGCCGGTCGCGCGCCAGGTCAGGTAATCCGCCAGATCGAAGAAGTGGCCGGCCGCGTCGAAGCTCGCACGAAGGTGCCGCTTGAGCCATAGCAGCTTCGGCGTCTCCATCTCGGGCGAGATCGAACCGCCGACATAGCGCAGCACCGCATCCTCGGTCTCGTTGATCAGCCGCGCCTCGGCGATGGCGCGGTGGTCCATCCAGACGATGACATTGCGCTGCTTGTCGCCGGATGTGCTGACCGTGAGCGGCTCGCCCTGCCGGTCGAGCACCACGAGGGAGCAGGTGGCGTCGAACCCGATGCCGCCGACGCTGTCGGGCGCGATCGCGGCTTCCGCCAACGCTGCCCGCACTGATCTGACGCAGGCGTCCCAGATGTCCTGCGAGGATTGCTCGACGATATCACCGGGCTCGTGCCAGATCCGGATCGGATGTCGCGCGGTCGCAAGCAGGGTTCCGGCCTCGTCAAACACCCCTGCCCGCGCGCTCGTGGTCCCCACGTCGACGCCGATATACGCTCGCGGCATTGTCACTCCCGGTCGCTTTCCGTCAGTTTTGACGGTGAGCCTACCAGCAAGTGTAGCCGCCATCCACCAGCACGATGCTGCCGGTCATCAGGCTCGCAGCCTCGGACGAGAGGAACAGCACGACGGAGGCGATCTCCTCGACCTGCCCCATCCGCGCCATCGGGGTTCCGCCGATCCAGGCGTCGTACATCTTCGGATTGCTCTTCACGAAGGCGTTGAGAGGCGTTTCGATATAGGTCGGCGCCACCGCGTTGACGCGGATGCCGCGCGCGCCCCATTCGGAAGCCAGTGATTTGGTGAGGTGGTGCACTCCCGCCTTGGAGGCGTTGTAGAAGCACTGCTCCTGCGGCTTGTTGACGATGAATCCGGACATCGAGCCGACATTGACGATGGCGCCGCTTCCGGCCTTCAGCATGTGCTTGCCGAATTCGCGGCAGCACCAGAAGGTGCCGTTGAGATTGACGTCGATGACGTTGAGCCAGTGCTCGTCGGTGACGGTCTCGGCCGGGGTTTCGCTGCGGGCGATACCTGCGTTGTTGACGAGAATGTCGACCCTGCCGTGGCGGGCGACGAGATCGTTCGCGACCTCCGCCACACGTCTGGTGTCGGTCACATCCATGATCGCGGTCTCGATGTCGATGCCCTTCGCCCTCAACGTCGCCTTGGCGCCGTCGGCGACCTTGCCGTCGCGATCGCCGATGATGACCCTGGCGCCGGCTTCAGCCAGCGCTTCGGCGCAGGCCAGCCCAATGCCCTGCCCGCCGCCGGTGATGAACGCGGTCTTGCCGGTCAGCTTGAATTTTTCCAGGTACATGATCGTATTCCCGTTACTTGTTAGTTCCGAAGCGCGTTGCCGCTTGCGTCGAAGCGGTGGATGCGCGCGGGGTCCGGCACCAGCGACACGCGGTCGCCGGCATGCAGGCTCAGCTCGCCGACATAGCGTGCGGTCAGCATCCCAAGCGGACCGGCATCGACATAGAGGAAGGTGTCGCTGCCCAGATGCTCGGCGACTGCGATCGTGCCTACCCAGCCGCCGGTACCGTCGCGTTCGATCTTCAGATGCTCCGGCCGCACGCCGATGGTGGCCGCGCCCTGCTGCTGGGCAAGCTCGCCGGCGACGAGATTCATCTTCGGGGAGCCGATGAATCCGGCGACGAAGAGGTTGTTCGGGCGCTCGTAGAGCTCCAGCGGCGAGCCGTACTGCTCGATCTTGCCGGCATTGAGCACGACGATCTTGTCGGCCATGGTCATGGCCTCGACCTGGTCGTGGGTGACATAGATGGCGGTGGTGCCGAGCTGCTTCTGCAGCCGCGTCACCTCGATGCGCATCTGCACGCGCAGCGCGGCGTCGAGATTGGAGAGCGGCTCGTCGAACAGGAATCCCTTGGGCTCGCGGACGATGGCGCGCCCGATCGCGACGCGCTGGCGTTGGCCACCGGAGAGCTCGCGCGGCTTGCGGTCGAGATACGGCGAGAGGTTCAGCGTCGCGGCGGCTGCCTCGACCTTGCGGTTGATCTCGTCCTTCGGCAGACCGGCCATCTTAAGGCCAAATCCGATATTGCCGCGCACACTCATATGTGGATAGAGCGCGTAGGACTGGAACACCATCGAGAGGCCACGCTTGGCCGGCGGGGTGTCGACCACGTTCTTGCCGTCGATCAGGATGCTGCCGCCGGTGACGTCTTCGAGCCCGGCGATCAGCCGCAGCAAGGTGGTCTTGCCGCAACCGGAAGGACCGACGAACACGACGAAAGAACCGTCGGCGATGTCGAGGTCGGCACCCTTGATGATGTGCACGGGGCCGAAGGATTTCTGCACGCCCTGAAGTGTGATCTGACCCATGATCCGGCAGCCCCTCTACTTCACCGCGCCAAAGGTGAGCCCGCGCACGAGCTGCTTCTGGCTGAACCAACCGAGGACGAGAATGGGCGCGATCGCCAGCGTGGACGCCGCCGACAGTTTTGCCCAGAACAGCCCTTCAGGGCTGGAATAGGATGCGATGAACGTGGTGAGCGGCGCTGCGTTCGAGGTCGACAGGTTCAGCGTCCAGAACGCCTCGTTCCAGGCGAGGATCAGGTTCAGCAGCAGCGTGGAGGCCAGCCCCGGGATCGCCATCGGCGTCAACACGTAGACCAGCTCGCGCCCGATGGTGGCACCGTCCATGCGCGCGGCTTCCAGGATGTCGCGCGGGATCTCCTTGAAATAGGTGAACAGCATCCAGATCACGATCGGCAAATTGCCGAGGCACAGGATGAAAACCAGGCCGATGCGGGAATCGAGCAGACCGAACGTCTTGTAGATCAAATAGATCGGCACCAGCACACCGACCGGCGGCATCATCTTGGTCGAGAGCATCCAGAGCAGGACGTCCTTGGTGCGCTTCGTTGGCGAGAACGCCATCGACCACGCCGCGGGGATCGCGATCAGGAGCGCAATCAAGGTCGAGCCGCCGGCGATGATGATCGAGTTCATCGCGTGCAGGAGATAGTCGCTGCGCTCCTGCACGGTGGCATAGTTTTCCGTGGTCCAATGGAAGAACAGGAAGGACGGCGGGATGGCGAAGGCCTCGAGTTCGGTCTTGAAGCTCGTCAGCACCATCCAGAGGATCGGGAAGAAGATCAGGAAGCCGGAGAACCACGCCCCGATCGTCGAGACCACCACCCGCCGCGCCGTCGCCATCCGTGCCATGTGTCAAGCCTCCAGATTGCGGCCGACGATGCGGACGAGGAAGAAGGCGACGATATTGGCGATCACGACCGCGACGAGGCCGCCCGCCGAGGCGCTGCCGACGTCGAACTGGATCAGAGCCTGCGAATAGATCAGGAAGGCGATGTTGGTGGTCTGCAGGCCCGGCCCTCCCCCGGTCGTGACGAAGATCTCGGCAAACACCGTCAGCAGGAAGATGGTCTCGATCAGGATCACCACCGTGATGGGACGCGCCAGATGCGGCAACGTGATGTAGATGAAGGTCGAGAGCGCGCTGGCGCCGTCCATCTCGGCGGCCTCCTTCTGCTCCTCGTCGAGCGATTGCAGCGCGGTCAGCAGGATCAGCGTCGCGAACGGCAGCCATTGCCAAGCGACGATCAGGATCACCGCGAGCAGCGGCGCGTCGGTGAACCAATCGATCGGCGTCAGCCCGAGCAGCTTGGCGAGCCAGGCGAACAGGCCGGACACCGGGTGCATCAACAAATTCTTCCAGACCAGCGCGCTGACCGTCGGCATCACGAAGAACGGCGCAATCACCATCAGCCGCACGAAATTGCGCCCGATCACCGGCTGGTCCATCAACAGCGCCAGGGGAATGCCGAGCAGGATCGTCAGCGCCAGCACGGAGCCGACCAGCACCAGCGTATTCTGGAGCGATGCGAGGAAGGCGGGATCAGTGAGGAAGTAGCGGAAATTCTCAAGGCCCACGAACGATTCCGAGCCGGGATCGAGCAGGCTGTAATGCAGCGTCGAGAAGTAGATCGTCAGCGCCAGCGGGACGATCATCCAGATGAACAGCAGCCCGACGGCCGGCGTCAGGAGCGCGCGCGCCAGAAACTGCGTCTGCCGGGTTGCCATCGTCGGCTTCTCCTTCAGAGCGTTTTCGAGCGAAGTGGAGACCGGTTCGCGGGAAGAAAACGCGTCAAAATGAAACCTCGGGAAGAAGGCGGCCATCCATAGCTCTGGATGGCCGCAAGTCGGAGCTCAGGAGGCCGAGCTCGGGTTCACTTGATGTAGCCGGCGCGCTTCATCTCGCGCTCGGTCGCCGATTGCGCCGCCGTGAGCGCGGCATCGACCGTCATCGAGCCCGCAAGTGCCGCGGAGAATTGCTGGCCGACCTGGGTGCCGATGCCCTGGAATTCGGGGATCGCGGCGTATTGCACGCCGACATAGGGCACCGGCTTGACCGTCGGCTTGTTCGGATCGGCCGCGTCGATCGAGGCCAGCGTGAGCTTCGCGAACGGAGCGACCTTCAGATAGTCGGGGTTCTGGTAGAGCGAGGTGCGCGTGCCCGGCGGCACGTTGGCCCAGCCCTCCTTCGACGCCACGAGCTTGGTGTAGTCCTTGCTGGTTGCCCAGGCGATGAACTTCTCGGCCGCTTCCGCCTTCTTGGAGCCGGCGGGGATTGCGAGGTTCCAGGCCCAAAGCCAGTTGGCATTCTTGCCGAGCCCGGTGTTGGGCGCGAGCGCAAAGCCGACCTTGTCGGCAACCTTGGAATCCTTGGGGTTGGTGACGAAGGACGCCGCCACCGTCGCGTCGATCCACATCGCGCACTTGCCGGCGTTGAATAGCGCGAGATTCTCGTTGAAGCCGTTCGAGCTTGCACCGGGAGGTCCTGCTTCCTTCATCAGGTTGACGTAGGTCGTGAGCGTCGTCTTCCATTCCGGCGTGTTGAACTGCGGCTCCCACTTCTCGTCGAACCAGCGCGCGCCGTAGGAATTGGCCATGGCCGAGAGGAACGCCATGTTCTCGCCCCAGCCGGCCTTGCCGCGCAGGCAGATGCCGTAGGTGCCGGCGCCCTTGTCGGTGAGCTTCTTGGCGGCGTCGATGACGAAGTCCCAGGTCGGCTTCTCCGGCATCTTGAGGCCGGCCTTGTCGAACAGGTCGGTACGGTACATCACCATCGAACTCTCGCCATAGAACGGCGCGGCGTAGAGCTTGCCATCGGCAGAGACCGCGTCCTTGATCCTGGGCAGGAGGTCGGCAACGTCGTAATCTGCGCCGAGATTGGCGAGCGGCACCAGCCAGCCCTTCTTGGCCCAGATCGGCACCTCATAGGTGCCGATGGTGAGCACGTCGAACTGACCGCCCTTGGTGGCGATGTCGGTGGTGACGCGCTGACGCAGCACGTTCTCCTCCAGCGTGACCCACTTCACCGTGATGTCGGGGTTCTTCTTGGTGAATTCGCTCGTCAGCCCCTGCATGCGGATCATGTCGCCGTTGTTGACGGTGGCGATCGTCAGGGTCGTTTCGGCCATCGCGGGGACGGCCAGCAAAAGTGCAGACGCGCCGCAGACGGCGCCCAGGACGTGTTTCACAGTGACCTCCCCTCAACTCGCGTTTTGGGCATATGCCCACGCGTTGGGCGTATGTTCAATGGAGGGACCGAACTTGTCAAGCAGGCGCGGGGCCGTTCCAGCAACTTATGAGTGCTGCAATGCGGGAGGGGGTGGGAGGTGTCGCCCCGCCCACACTGTCGTGCTCCGCGAAAGCGGGGCACCCAGTACTCCGTGACGTCTATAGGTTTGCCTCAAGCGTGGCCGCGGCGTACTGGATCGTCCGCCCCAGTGCGCAGCTGCGCACAAGGCGGACGATGACAGCGGAGCGAGTGGCGAGATTGTATGCCTCGCTGACGCTCGAAACGCGCCGGCCCTACCGCTCCAAAATCGCCCTTGCCGTCGTCTCGTCGGTGATCAGGCCGTTGATCAGGCCTCCGCTCAACGCCGCGGCAATCGCCACGACCTTGGCGGCGCCGACGGCAGCGCCGATCGTCGTGGTCTTCGCCGGTACTTCCGGCGGAATGCTGGTGAGGCGCTTGTTGGTGCCGGCCTTGAGCAGGCGCCCCTTGGAATCATAGGCCCAACCGGTGATCTCGCCGATGGCGCCCAGCCGCATCATCTCGAACAATTCGTCGCGCGTGACGAAGCCGTCGATGTGAACCTGCGCCTTCTGGTCCATCTGGCCGATGCCGACGAGGCGCAAATCCGCCTTGGCCGCGACCGCCCTCACCTTGGCGATCGGCTCGATGCGGACCATCTTGTTGCGCTCGTCCTCGGACGACATCAGGAACGGCAGCGGCATCGGATAGTGCCGTGCGCCCGTGCGGTCCGCGAGCCGGCCGACGGTGTCGTAGAAGCTCGCCGAACCATCGGCGGAGATATTGCCGACCAGCGAGACGATCTGGTGATTGGGTCGATCGATCGGCGTGACGCGCTCGACGGCCGCGCGCACCGCCCGGCCGGTGCCGAGCGCGACGATCACGGGCGTTTCCGAGCGCAGTGTCGCATCGAGCAGATTGGCGCAGCGTTCGGCGATGCCTGCCGTGGCCTGAGGAGCCGCCGGATCGGCCGGCACCACTTCGCAATGGACGAGGTCGAAACGCTCCTTCAGGCGCGCTGCAAGTTCCATGCAGGCGGCGATGGGATGTTCGAGCCGGAACGTGATGAGGCGCTCGGCGAGGCACAACGACACCAGCCGCTGCGCCGAGGCGCGCGAGACCTGCAGCATCCTTGCAATCTCGTCCTGGGTGTGACCGGCGATGAAATAGAGCCAGCCGGCGCGCGCGGCATCGTCGAGTCGCGACTTGTCGTTGTCGGCGGCCATGCGGGCCTCACGCCTCCCAGAAATCGCTCATGCGCGCGAAGACCCGGTCCGCCCCCGCGCTCGACAATATAGCCTCTCCGTCGCGTCCGCGGTAATGGCTGCCGCCGACAAATCCCCAGACGGTCATGCCGGCCGCCTTGCCGGCCTGCACCCCGCTGACGCTGTCCTCTATCACCAGCGTGCGCGCAGGTCGCACCCCCATCTTCTCCGCCGCGAGGAGAAAGAGGTCTGGCGCCGGCTTGCCATGCCTGACCATTTGCGCGGTGTAGAGCCGCTCGCCGAAATGCGCACGCAGGCCGGTGACCTCGAGGGAGAACGCGACGCGGTCGAGGTCGCTGGACGAGGCCACGCAGAACGGCACGGACAGACCGGACATCACGCCGGCAATGCCGGGAATCGGCTCGAGCGACGCCGCGAATGTCGACAGCACCCGCGACTTCAGGCGCGGCAGAAAGCCGTCCGGCACGATCCGGCCCAAATCGCGAAAATGCTGCTCGATCGCCTTGGTGCTGCGGCCGAGAAAGAGCTCGAGCGCCTGCTCCAGGCTCAGCGCAATGTTGTACTCAGCCAGCATCTCGGACAGGCAGCGGCAGCTCAACAGCTCGCTGTCGACGAGCACGCCGTCGCAATCGAAGATGATCAGATCGGGTCTCGGCTGGCCATCGCCCATCCGGACATACGATCATATACTCAAGTTATGAGCAATAGCTCACAGGACGACCGGACGCCGCGGTGCGCCTGGATTAGTGGGCGACCTGCCGGTAGATCGCCGGCAGCGCGGCGGGCAGCCGCTTGATGCTGCCGACGATGGCGTAGCCGCCGCGGCCGAACAGGGTCGGGAAGTAGGATTGTGCTGTCGCGTCCACCGTGACGCCGAAGGCGGCGATGCCGAGGCGGCGCGCCTCCTGGACCGACTTGCGGGTATCCTCGACCGCGAAGCGGCCCTCGTAATGATCGACGTCGTTCGGCTTGCCGTCGGTGAGGACGATCAGCAGCTTCTTGCGCTGCGGCTGGCGGGCGAGCTCGGCCGCGGCATGGCGCACCGCCGTGCCGATGCGCGTGTAATAACCGGGCTTCAACGCACCGATGCGGCGTTCCACCGTCGCGCTCATCGGCTCGCCGAACGCCTTGACGGTTTCGAGCCGCACCCAGGAGCGCCGGCGCGAGGTGAAGGTCAGGATGCTGTGGTGGTCACCGCAGGCCGAAAGCCCGTGGGCGAGCACCAGCAGCGCCTCCTTCTCGACGTCGAGCACGCGGTAGCCGTCGACCCAGGCATCCGTCGACAGCGAGACGTCGACCAGCAGCGTGACGGCGAGATCGTGCCCTTGCGGGCGCATCGCGACATGGATGCGATCGAGACCGCTGCCGCCGCTGCCGGCGCGACGGTCGCATTGCGCGCGCACCAGCGCGTCGAGGTCGAGATCGTGTCCGTCGGCCTGGGCGCGCATCAGTTCGTGGCGCGGCCGCAGCACCTCGAAGCGACGGCGCACCTGGCGGATATGCCGTCGCGTGGCGTCGTCAGGCGTCCAGCTCTCGCCCTGCTCGGAGGCCCCCGCCGCGAGCACGCGGCAATGATCCGGCAGATAGGAGCCGCTGCGATAGTCCCATTCGGGATAAGTGAGGTCCGCATTCAGCTTCGAGGTGTCGAGGGCTTCCGGCGGCAGGTCGAGATCGAACTTGAACCGGCTCGCCGGCTTGCCGGTGCGGCGGCTGAGCGTGATCTCCTCGAGATCGTCGGCGGCCTTCTGCGCATCCTCGTCCTCGCTGTCGTCGGCGGGACGGTCGACATTGACCATCTCGGCCATCGCGAGAATCTTCTCGAAACGGTTGAGCACGAAAGGATCGCGTCGGTTGGCATTGTCCTCGCGCTCGCGGACGGCAAAGCGCTTGCGATTATCATCGGCCGCGGCTTCCGCGCCCGGCGCGCACTCGTCCTCGCCGGCATGGGCGGGCGAGAGCTCGCGCGTCCAGCAATCCCCCCAGAGCGGACACGGCAGGATCGAATGATAACCCGGCGGCGCCTTTTCGGGCAGCGGGGCTGTTCCCATCATCGCCGGCCACAGCTTGCCGGCAGGCGCCCCGCCGGCTCCGAGCAGGGCCAGCACGATCTGCTCGACCTCCTGCTCGATGCGCGGCAAGGGACGACGAGGCCTGGCCTCGGCGGTTGCTGCGGCCAGCTGCGCGTAGTCGGCGACGAGGCCGGGAAATTGCGTGAGCACCCAGACCGCCGTCTCGCTCGCCCGGCGCAACACCAGAAGATCCCGCCGCAGCGGATCGGCTTCCGTCATCGTCTCGATCGGCGCGGCGGCGAACCACGCCGCAAGCCAGCGATAGAGCGCCGCGTTCAACGCGCGGTCGGGAAAGATCGAGATGCGATCGGGAAGGAAGATGGTCGCGGCGTCGCGGCCCGGCTGCTCCAATCGCTCGTCACCAAGGCCGATGCGCTGCCTCCAGCCGAGACGGTGTCCCGATTTTCGCGCGCTTGCGCTCGCGATCTGCACCCCCGTCTCGCCGCCGAGCGCGCGGAACATCACCGCGAGCCGGCCCCTCATGTCGGTCAGAGCGACGGCATGATCGTCGTGGACCGGATAGCTCGCGGTGCCGCCGACCATCCTGTGCCAAGCACGGCCGACCGTCTCCTCCAGTTCGAGGAAGTCGAGCATGACCGCGGCCTCACCCGATGACGGCGCGCGCGACGTCCAGCAGCGCCGCCTTCACGTCGGCGTCGTCGGTGAGCGGCTCGATCATGCCGGCCAGCACCGCATCGGCGATCGGCGTGCCGGCGGCAATCAGGGTCGCGCAATAGACCACGAGCCGGGTCGAGACGCCCTCTTCCAGATCGTGGCCCTTGAGCGCGCGCAGCCGCCCAGCCAGCCCCACCAGCGGCCGCACGCGCTCCGGCGACAGCCCGCTTTCGGCGGACACGACGCCGATCTCCTGCTCTGGCGGCAGGAAATCGAACTCGATGGCGACGAAGCGCTGGCGCGTCGAGGGCTTCAACGCCTTCAGCAGCGTCTGGTAGCCGGGATTGTAGGAGACGACGAGCATGAAGCTATCAGGCGCCACCAGCTCCTCGCCGGTGCGCTCCAGCGGCAGGATGCGGCGATCATCGGTTAGCGGATGCAGCACGACGGTGACGTCCTTGCGGGCCTCCACGACCTCGTCGAGATAGCAGATGCCGCCTTCGCGCACGGCGCGCGTCAGCGGACCATCGGTCCACACGGTATCGCCGCCCCTGAGCAGATAGCGGCCGGTGAGATCGGCGGCGGTGAGATCGTCGTGACAGGCGACGGTGTGAAGCGGCAGTCCCAGCCGCGCCGCCATATGCGCGACGAAGCGCGTCTTGCCGCAGCCGGTCGGCCCCTTGAGCAACACCGGCAGACGCCGCCGCCAGGCATGCTCGAAGAGCTCGCATTCGTTTCCGGACGGAACATAGGCCGGCAGCTCCGGCGCCGAGGTGACCGTGTGAAGGGCAGCTTTCATGATGTCTCTCCGGACTTTCCAGGAAGGAGGCGGCCGCGGCGAACCGCGGCCGCCCTTTCTCGTTCACTCGGCCGGCTGCAGTGCGGCAGAAATGGTCGCCTGCTTCTCGCGGCCCGGCACCAGCACGGCCCAGACGAACATCAGCGCGGAGATCGCAACGAACACACCGGAGCCGAGGCGGACCCAATAGAACATCGCGAGCTGGTCCTGCACGTCCATGTAGCTCTGGCCGAGGACGCGCTGCAGATGGACCTGGACCACGCCGGCGAAGGTCAGCGCGAAGGTCATGGTCATCATCGCCGTGCACATGATCCAGAAGCTGGTCATCGAGAGCCACTGGTTATAGGGCGCACGTCCCTTGAGCTGCGGGATCGCATAGGCCATCACCGACAGGTTCAGCATCACATAGGCGCCGAAGAAGGCGAGATGGCCGTGCGCGGCGGTGACCTGGGTGCCGTGGGTGTAGTAGTTCACCGAGGACAGCGTGTGCAGGAAGCCCCACACGCCGGCGCCGAGGAACGCCATCACGGAGCAGCCGACCGACCACAACAGCGCGGCGCGGTTCGGATGCTTGCGGCCGGCCTTCCAGGTCATCTGCACCGTGAAGATCACCATGGTGAAGAACGGCGCAACCTCGAGCGTGGAGAACAGCGAGCCGATCCACTGCCAGTAGCCGGGCGCGCCGATCCAGTAGAAATGGTGGCCGGTGCCGAGAATGCCGGAGAACAGCGCTAGCCCAATGATGACGTAGAGCCACTTCTCGACGACCTCACGATCGATGCCGTTGAGCTTGATCATGAGATAGGCGAGCACGGAGGCCATGATCAGCTCCCAGACGCCCTCGACCCAGAGATGGACGACGTACCACCAGTACATCTTGTCGACGGCAAGGTTCGCCGGGTTGTAGAAGGCGAACAGGAAGAAGATCGCAACGCCCCACAGCCCGAACAGCAGGATGTTGGTGATCGTGGTCTTGCGCCCCTTCAGCGCCGTCATCGTGACGTTGAACAGGAACATCAGGCAGACGACGACGATGCCGACCTTGATGATGAAAGGCTGTTCGAGGAACTCGCGGCCCTCGTGATAGTGGAAGAGGTAGCCGACCACTGCGACGCCGGCTGCGCCGAAGAACATCCAGAACTGGATCTTCGCCAGCAGCGGGCTGTAGAGCTCGTTCTCGGTCTCTTCCGGGAGCAGATAGTAGGTCGCCCCCATGAATCCGATCAACGACCAGACGATCAGCGCGTTGGTGTGGATCATCCGGACGATGTTGAACGGCAGGATGACCGACAGGGTATTGGGCAGGACGTAGATGGTTCCAGCGAGGAGGCCAAACAGGACCTGGGCCAGGAACAAGGTCAGCGCGCCGTAGAAATACAGCATCGCGACTTTCTGGGTTTGATATTTCATCTCGAGTTCTCTCTGTCTTGAGAAGAAGAAAGCAGCATGCTCAGCCGGCCTTGTTCGGCGGCCAGCTCTGACGCTTGATCGTGCTGGCCCATTGCAGGAAGTCAGCGAGGTCGTTGAGCTCCTGGTCGGTCAGGTTGAACTGCGGCATCTGCCGCCGGCCCTCTGCGCCCGAGGGCTGCGACTGCATCCAGGCCTTCAGCGTCTCGCGAGCCGCGGCCGGATCTTCCTTGCCGCCCCAGCGATCCCAGACGTTGCCGACCTCGGGGGCGAAATAGGCGCCCTCGCCCAGCAGCGTGTGGCAGTTGATGCAGGAGTTCTTCTCCCAGACATGCTTGCCGCGGGCGACCGACGACGTCAGCGTCGTGGCGTCCGTGGATGTCGTGGCCATGTAGTAATGGCTGTGCGCCGTCAGCCCTATGAAGATGGCGAAGAAGAAGGCCGAGCCGCCGTAGAACACATTTCGAGCGGCCGACTTGGTCAGGCGTTCAGCCATTGCCAATCCTTTCCGGTTTGAGTCGAGAAATTCTGTGATGCGATTTATTGACGATCGCCGGGAAGTGCTCTTTGACGAAGCGCAACGAGCGCGACGATGTACAACCGCCGGTCAGATCAGGGCGATGATGGCGGATGCGAGCCAGGCGAACAGCACCACGATGACAACCCAGGCGCTGACGAGACCGCGCCAAAGCGCCGGCGCGGCGCGAAGATCGAGGAAATCGAGCACGATACGGCGGCCCTTGAGGGCGGCGAATGTCAGCAGCAAGGCGTTGGCGAACAAGGGGCGCGACACCAGCGAGGGAACCAGAAGGGTCGCGAGCGCAAGGCCGATCAAGGTAAGCCAGGCGATGTCGAGACGATCCGGACTCACGGGTGCACCAGATAGATGATGGGAAACATGACGATCCAGAGCAGATCGACCATGTGCCAGAAGGCGGTCCCGGTCTCGACGCCCTCGGCTCGGGCGCCCCGGGAAACTACGGCCAGGATGACGATGCCGAGGCCGACATGCAGGAGATGGAAGCCGGTGAGGAGGAAGTACAGCGTGAAGAACGGGCTGGTCTCCAGGCCGTTTCCTAATCCGATCTCGCCGGCATATTCGGTCAGCTTGACCGCGATGAAGACGCCGCCAAGAGCCATGGCGCCGAACAGCCAGCCCCGCGCACGCCCTCTCTCGCCTGCCCGTGCAGCAGCCGTCGCCCGCGCAGCGGCCCAGCCGCTGGTCACGAGCACGATGGTGTTGATTCCCGCCAGGTGCGCGTCAAGCGTGGCCTGACCGGAGGCAAAGACGGCCGGATGAAGCGCGCGAGCGATGACGAAAGCACCGAGGAACAGGCCGAAGGCGGCGAGCTCGCTGAAGATGAGCACCCAGATCATGGGATCGCCGGGAAGATCTTCCAGGATTCCCCAGCCGGTGCCCTGTTGCTCGCAATCCGTCGCCGACATCTGAATTCCAACTCGAGACACCGAACAGATATCTCACCGGCGCGATTGCGACTTTGTCGCCGGACAAATAGTGCAACCGGCCGAGGGCGCGTTTGTGCTATCGCAACGTCTCGACCGCCCCGCCGTCATAAGGTTGATGCATCCGGCGGTTCCGCAAAAGGGTGAGCGATGAGATGAGCGATGCACAAATCGGGCTGCTGACGGCGACCCCCATCATCATTGTGTTCGCCATTGCGCTCCGGCGAATGGGGGTGCTGTCGACCGTGGCCACCGTATCGGCGGTGACCCTCTCCGTCGCGATCGCAACGGTGCTGTTCACGACCCAAACACCGCTGCCGTAGGGTGCGCAAAACGGTCGCCGCAGGCGGACGCGTGCCCACGTCTCTCTCTCGATCAGAGATGAATGGTGGGCACGGCGCGTGGCGCCTTTGCCCACTCTATGGCACCGCCGACGTGGCTAGCGCCGCTGATTATATACGTCGATGCACACCGCCCCCAGCAGCACCAGGCCCTTGATGACCTGCTGATAGTCGATGCCGATGCCGAGGATGGACATGCCGTTGTTCATCACGCCCATGATCATGGCGCCGACCACGGCGCCGCCGACGCGCCCGACACCGCCATAGGCCGAGGCACCGCCGATGAAGCAGGCGGCGATGACGTCGAGCTCGAAGCCCAGACCCGCCTTCGGCGTCGCGGTGTTCAGGCGCGCGGCGAAGACGAGGCCGGCCAGCGCGGCGAGCACGCCCATGTTGACGAAGGTCAGGAACGTCAGCCGCTCGGTCTTGATGCCCGACAGTTTTGCCGCCTTGGCGTTGCCGCCCACCGCATAGACCTGCCGGCCGATCACGGTGCGGCGAGTGACGAAGCCATAGAGCGCGATCAACGCGGTCATGATCACCAGCACGTTGGGCAGACCACGATGCGAGGCGATCAGATAGGTGAAGTAGAGCACGGCGCAGGCGAGAAGGATGCTCTTGCCCAGGAAGAACGCATACGGTTCGACCTCGATGCCGTGCGATTGCTCGCGCGAGCGGCCCTTGGCGCTGGCATAGACGAGACCGAGCGCGAGCACGGCACCGATGAGCATGGAGGTCGGATGCAGCGTGCCGGCCTCGGGCAGAAGCTCGGGAATGAAGCCGGAGGACAGCTTCTGGAATGTCGCCGGGAACGGGCCGAGTGACTGCCCCTGCAGCACCGCGAGCGCGAGGCCCTTGAACACCAGCATGCCCGCCAACGTCACGATGAAGGACGGAATCCCGAAGAAGGCCACCCAATAGCCCTGCGCCGCGCCGATCGCCGCTCCCAGCAACAGGCAGGCAATGAAGGCAATCGTGTAGTCAACCTTGTAGGTCACCATCAGCACAGCGGCCACCGCGCCGACAAAGCCGGCGACCGAGCCGACCGACAGGTCGATATGACCGGTGACGATCACCAGCAGCATACCGAGTGCCATGATGACGATGTAGCTGTTCTGGAGCACCAGGTTCGTCAGGTTCAGCGGCTGCAGCAGCGTGCCGCCGGTCATGACCTGGAAGAACAACATGATCGCGATCAACGACATCAGCATGCCGTAGTTGCGCAAATTGTTCTTGATGAAGCTGCCGTGCCGGCGCTCTTCAGGCAGCGATACCGTCTTGTCGGTCATAGCTGCGATCCTCCCATCTCCGCGGCCGCTGGCGCGGCGTTCCCAATATTTCGGTCGTTGCGCATGATGGCGCGCATGATCTTCTCCTGCGTCGCCTCGGCGCCCTTGAACTCCCCGACGAAGGCGCCGTCATTCATGACGCAGATGCGGTCGCAGATGCCGAGCAGCTCGGGCATCTCCGAGGAGATCACCACGACGCCGCGGCCGGCTTCCGCCAGCTCGTTGATGATACAGTAAATCTCGTATTTGGCACCGACGTCGATGCCTCGCGTCGGCTCGTCCAGGATCAGGACCTTTGGGTCCGTCATCAGCCATTTGGACAGCACCACCTTTTGCTGGTTGCCGCCGGAAAGCTGGCCGGTTTCCTGGTAGACATCGGAGCAGCGGATACGCATCCGGGTGCGATAGTCGCTGGCAATCTTCAGCTCGGCGATGTCGTCGATCACCCTCCCCGGCGCGACCTGGTCGAGGCTGGCGAGCGTGATGTTCTTGCGGACGTCATCGGCCAGGATGAGGCCGAGCTGCTTGCGGTCCTCGGTGACATAGGCAAGGCCGGCGTCGATCGCCGCCGCGACGCTCGGCAGCACCATGTTCCGGCCTTCGAGCCGGAGGGTTCCGGTGATCGCAGTGCCCCAGGAGCGGCCGAACAGGCTCATGGCGAATTCGGTGCGCCCGGCGCCCATCAATCCGGCAATGCCCACGACCTCGCCGCGCTTGACGCTGAAGCCGACATTCTTGATCACCTGCCGCTCGGGATGAATGGGATGATAAACCGACCAGTTCTCGACGGTGAGCACGGGTTGCCCGATCTTTGCGTTACGCTCCGGGAAGCGGTGAGCCATGTCGCGGTTGACCATGCTGCGGATGATGCGGTCTTCCTGGATCGGCTCGGCATGGCAATCGATGCTGTCCACAGTGCGGCCGTCGCGCAGCACGGTGATGTGGTCGGCAACCTTGGCGACCTCGTTGAGCTTGTGCGAGATCAGGATCGAGCCGATGCCCTGCTCGCGAAAGGCCATCAGGCGCTCGAGCAGCGCTGCGCTGTCAGCCTCGTTGAGGCTGGCGGTCGGCTCGTCCAGAATCAGCATCCGCACGCGCTTGGAGAGCGCCTTGGCGATCTCGACGAGCTGCTGCTTGCCGACACCGAGATCGGTGATCAGGGTGTCAGGGGATTCCCTCAAGCCGACCTGCGCCAGCAGCTCGCGCGTGCGCCGATAGACTTCATCGCGGTCGATCACGCCGAACTTCGACGGCGGATGCGAAAGAAAGATGTTCTCCGCGATCGACATCAGCGGGATCAGCGCCAGCTCCTGGTGGATGATGATGATGCCGAGTGCCTCGGAATCGTTGATGTCGCGGAAGCGGCGCTCCTCGCCCTCGAAGACGATGGTGCCCTCGTAGCTGCCCGCGGGATAAACGCCGCTGAGCACCTTCATCAGCGTCGACTTGCCCGCGCCGTTCTCGCCGACAAGGGCATGGATCTGCCCTGCCTGAACCGAGAAATTGACGTCGCGCAGCGCCTGCACACCGGCAAAGCTCTTGCTGACGTTGCGCATCTCCAGCATGGCGGTCATGATTTCGCTTCCCTCGATCGCTGTTGGTTCACATCTCCCCGCTTGCGGGGAGAGGTCGGATCGCATCGCAAGATGTGATCCGGGTGAGGGGAAGTCTCCGCGAGTCCCGCTGCCACCTCCCTCGCGGAGGCTCCCCCTCACCCCGACCCTCTCCCCGCAAGCGGGGAGAGGGAGAAGAAGCAGTTCTACTGGAACTGCGACTTCTTGTAGTAGCCGCTCTCGACCAGGACCTTCTCCCAATTGTCCTTGTAGACCACGACCGGCTTGA
The DNA here is from genome assembly GCF_006658625.1 of Bradyrhizobium sp. UNPF46. Lineage (NCBI taxonomy): Bacteria > Pseudomonadati > Pseudomonadota > Alphaproteobacteria > Hyphomicrobiales > Nitrobacteraceae > Bradyrhizobium > Bradyrhizobium sp. UNPF46. Next base: position 19,757 of record NZ_LFJB01000009.1, on the reverse strand, counting down.
GCAGATAGGACGGCACGGTCTTGACGCCGTTCTCATAGGTCTTGGTGTCGTTGACCGTGACCTGCTTGCCGGCGAGCGCAGCGTCGACCATGTCGGCGGTCACCTTGGCGAGGTCGCGGGTGTCCTTGAAGATGGTCGAATACTGATCGCCGCGCAGCATCGCCTTGATCGAGGGCACCTCGGCGTCCTGCCCCGAGATGACCGGCATCGGCTGGTCGGCGCTGCCATAGCCGACGCCCTTCAGCGAGGAGATGATTCCGATCGAGATGCCGTCGTAGGGCGACAGCACGGCGTTGATCTTCTTGTTGCCGTAATAGGCGCTGAGCAGATTGTCCATGCGGGCCTGGGCGGTGGCGCCGTCCCAGCGGAGCGTCGCGACCTTGTCCATGCCCATCTGGCCCGAGGCGACGACGAGCTTGCCGCCGTCGATGTAGGGCTTCAGCACGCTCATCGCACCGTTGTAGAAGAAGTAGGCGTTGTTGTCGTCGGGCGAGCCGCCGAACAGCTCGATGTTGAACGGGCCCTTGCCCTCCTTCAGGCCGAGGCCTTTCTCGATCGATTGCGCCTGGAGCACACCGACCTGGAAATTGTCGAAGGTCGCGTAATAGTCGACGTTCGGCGTACCACGGATCAGGCGGTCATAGGCGATCACGGTGATGCCCTTCGCCTTGGCCTGCTTGAGCACGTCGGACAGCGTGGTGCCATCGATCGCGGCAATGACCAGGGCCTTCGCGCCCTTGGTCACCATGTTCTCGACCTGCGAGAGCTGGTTCGGAATGTCGTCTTCGGCATATTGCAGGTCGGTGTTGTAACCGCGCTCCTTCAGCACCTTCACCATGTTGTTGCCGTCATCGATCCAGCGCGCCGACGATTTGGTCGGCATCGCGATCCCGACGATCGCCTTGTCCTGGGCAAAGGCGGTGAGGCCTGTGGCCATCGTCGCAGCGCCGGCCAACGCCAGCGCGAGGAATGTCGTCTTCAGTTTCAGCATATTTCACTCCCTTGGGTGTCAGACTGTTTCTTTGCTTCAACGAGAACGTGGTCGTGGGCTGCTTTCTTGTCTCCTATGCGAGCTTGACGTCGGGCTCCGCGCGACCGCGCGCGGATGCCTCCAATAGAAAAGTGTAACCAGCCTGCGGGTCGGCGGCGCGCGCGGTCGCGTCCATATCCTGCCAGGCTGACGTGACGAGGAGGCGCGACAGATCGGGGCCGACGAAAGCGGGGCAGCTCGCCTGTCTTGCCGGCACACTCAGTGAGCGTAGACGCTCGCCTTGCGGAGAATAGACATCGATACGGCTCGCGCCCCAGCAGGCATTCCAGATATTTCCGTCCGCATCGCACACCGAACCGTCGAGGCCGCCGATACCCGTATGGCGCAACAGCACCTCCGGCTCGCCGCGTGGCAGTCCGGTGTCCGGATTGAGCGGCACGGCATAGAGAATGGCGCGTGGGGTGTCGGTGAAATAGCCGGTGGCGCCATCGGGCGAGAAGCAGATGGAATTGGGAATGCTGATGTCGGGAAACAGTGTCGAGATCTTGCCGCGATGGAGCGCGTAGATCGCGCCTGCCTTCGGCTCGGCCTTCTTGCCCATGGTGCCGATCCAGAACGTGCCGGACTGGTGCACGCGGCAATCATTGGAGCGCGTGACGGTGTTGCCCGCTTCGAGCGGAAGGAACAGCGTCATCGCACCGTCGGCGAGCTTGCGAATGTAAAGCCCGTCCTCGGAGACGATCAGCTGCCGTTCGGCATCGATGCGCCCGAGCGCGCTCGCCATCCGGCCGAGCGAATGGACGCGTATGCTGCGGCTGCCAAGTTGCGCTTCGAACAGCCGTCCCTCGCGGATGTCGAACCACCAGGCGGTGTCGGTGGTCACGTCATAGGTCGGGCCCTCGCCGAGATGGCAGGGATTGTCGGAGAGAACGGAGGTGGTGACCTGTTCCATCATGGCGTCCTCACTGCAAAGCGATAGACCGTGTGATGGCGATAGACCTGGCCCGGATCGAGGCGCGGGCTCGGGAAATCCGGCCGGTTCGGCGCATCGGGCCAGATGTGCGGCTCCAGGCACATCGCGTCCGACTGCCGGATCAGCTTGCCGCCCTTCCCCGAAATCGTGCCGTCGAGATAATTGCCGGAATAGACCTGGAGCCCCGGCTGATTGGTCAGCAGCTCCATGATGCGTCCCGAGCGCGGCGCCTCCAGCCGCGCGGCGAATGCGAGCTTGCCATCACGCCCGAGGCAGTAGGTGTGGTCATAACCCCTGCCATTCTGCAATTGCTGGTCGCCTTGCCGGATGCGCTCGCCAACCGACCGAGGTTCGCGGAAGTCGAACGGCGTGCCGGCTACGGCGCGCGGCGGACCGGGCAACGGGATCGCGGTGGGATCGATGGCAAGGAAATGCTCGGCCGCGACCGTGAGCTCGTGGTCGAGGATCGACGAGCCAGATGTTGCGCCTTCCAGATTGAAGAAGCTGTGGTTGGTCAAGTTGACGATGCTCGGCCGGTCGGTTCGCGCCTCCATCTCGAGTGATAGCTCGGACGGGCCGGTGATGCGATAGGTCAGGCGGACATCGAGCTTGCCGGGATAGTTCTCCTCACCATGCGGACTCGTATAGGTGAGCGTCACAGCGGGCTCGGCGCCTTCGTCGACCTCCGCGATCTCCCAGAGCTTGCGATCGAAACCGTCGAGGCCGCCATGGAGCGCATTGGGGCCGTTGTTGACCGGGAGCTGCACGGTTTCGCCGTCGAGCGAGAATTGTCCTTTGGCGATGCGGTTGGCGTAGCGGCCGACGGTGGCACCGAAGAATTTACGTTCTGCGAGATAGCCGGCGAAGCCGTCATGGCCGAGCACGACGTCGTCGTAGCCGCCCCCGGCATCCGGCGCGATCAGCGCCTGGATCACCGCGCCATGGGTGATGATGCGGGCCTCGAAGCCGCCCTCCCCGCGCAGCACGATGCGCTCGACCTTGCGACCGTCAGGCAGCGTTCCGAAGACGTCTCTTTCTGTTTTCCTTGAGCCGGCCATGATCAATCCACAAACGGTTCGACGATCGTACGCTTGCCGAGCAGGAAGGCGTCGGCGACGAGACGCAGAGGCGCCAGGTCGACATCGCTTGTGCCCGTCGCCGTGAGCTCGACGAAGCGCCGGTAAAGCTCCCGATATTCTTCATCTGGGGCCTCGGCAAATGTGTTGCCATCGATCGCCATGCTCCTGCCGCCGCCGGACAGCGTCAGGCGGCCCCGGTCGGTTTCGACAAGGATGTCCCAACTCTGCGGCCCGGTCTGGCGGAAGTCGAATTCGGCCGTTACGGGCAGGCCCTCGATGTCGGTCAGCGTCAGGCTCGCTGCAATCGGCGCCTGGCAATTGGCGGGAAAGGCCAGCTTGGCCGCGGTGACGAACACCGGCTTCGGCAGGATCCTGGTCAGGATCGACAGCGCGTTGATACCGGGGTCGAACACGCCAAGGCCGCCCGGCTCCCAGATCCAACCCTGCCCGGGATGCCAGACGCGAACGTCTTCCTTCCAGTCGATGTGCACCGACCTGATGCGTCGCTCCAGCAACCATTGGCGCGCGGGCTCGACCGCCGGCGCATGGCGCGAATGCCAGGTCGCAAACAGCGTTCGCTTTGCCTCCACCGCCATCGCTACAAGCGGATCGAGCTCGGCAACGCCGGTGCCCGGCGGCTTCTCCAGCATGACATGCTTGCCGGCCGCGAGCGCCGCGGCGGCTTGCGCGCGCCTCACCTGCGGCGGCGTGCAGAGCGAGACCGCATCGATTGGCGGCCCCTTCTCCAACAGCTCCTCGATGGTGGCGAAATGCGGCAGTCCCGGCAGCGAGGCATTGCGGCTGGCGATTGCGGTCAGCGTCGCGCCCGGCACGGCGGCGATCGCACCGAGGTGCTGGTCACGCGCGATCTTGCCGAAGCCGACGATGGCGATGCGAAGTTCGGTCACGATCAATCTCCAGAGTCCGCAGGTGGCAGCGCCTCAGCCGAGGCGGCCTCGATCACGGTGCCTTCATGGCGGTGCATGCCGTTGTGAATGACGAAGACCATGGCTTCCGATGCGGCCTCCGCATCGCCCGCCGCGATGGCATCGACGATCCTCTGGTGCCAGAGCAACACGGTGTCGCGGTCCTCGGGCTCCACGGGGGCGCTGAGCAGGAACGAGGCGCGCAGAGCGGCCTCGATGACATGGCCGATCGAGCGCATGAAGAGGTTACCCGAGGCGCGCGCCACGGCGACGTGAAGCGCGAGGTCGGCATCGGCAAAGCAGACGGAATCCGACGCTTCGAACCGCATGCGCTCCATGCTGCGCCGAAGTTCGGCGAGATCCTCTTCCGACCGCTGCTTCGCCGCGAGCGCGGCCGCACGCGGCTCGACCGCGAGACGAATCTCGGCGAGGTCGTTGAGGAAGCGCTTGTCGATGCCGGCATCGAGGTGCCAGGCCAGCACGTCGGCGTCGAACATGTTCCAGGCCGCGCGCTCGCGCACGACGGTGCCGACGCGCGCCTTGGTCGTGAGCAGCCCCTTGGCGACCAGCGTCTTGACGCTCTCCCGCAGCACCGGCCGCGACACGCCGAACATCGCGATCATCTCGGCATCGCCCGGCAGGCGCGTGCCTTCCGCGTAGCGGCCGGCGATGATGTCGACGCCGATCGAGCGGGCGACCTCCGCGTGGTTGGAGTGAGCCCGCCGCGTCGGAATGACGACGATGCGCGAGGTCATATGGCGGCTCCCGCATTTTTCGCCGCCGGCCGCCGCGCCAGTGCGACCAGCCCCTGCTGCAAGGCGATGAAGGCGAACAGCAGGACGCCGGTCGCGATCTTGGTCCACCAGCTCGACAATGTCCCGTCGAAATTGATGTAGGTCTGGATCATGCCCTGGATCAGCACGCCGAGGAAGGTGCCGATCACCGAGCCCTGCCCGCCCGTGAGCAGCGTGCCGCCGATCACGACGGCCGCGATCGTGTCGAGCTCGACGCCGACGGCGGAGAGCGAATAGCCGGCACTGGTGTAGAAGGAGAAGACGATGCCGGCGATACCGGCAAGCAGGCTCGACAGCATGTAGATCTTCACCGTCATCTTGCCGACCGCAACGCCCATCAGGCTCGCGGTCGCACGGCTGCCCCCGAGCGCGTAGACATTGGCGCCAAACCTCGTGAGATGCAGCAGCAAGGCGCCGCCAATGACGATCACCAGCATGATGATGGCAATCGCGGTCAACCGCCCGCCGCCGGGCATCCGCAGTGCGAAGTCGGAGACCGTCGAATAGACCGGCGCCGTGATCGGCACCGATTCGGTGGACAGCAGAAAGCTCGCGCCGCGCGCCAGGAACATACCGGCCAGCGTCACGATGAACGGCGGCAGATCGAAGACATGGATCACCGCGCCCATCGCCGCGCCAAAGGCCGCCGAGAGCACGAGGATGGCGACGAAGGCGACCAGCGGCGGCACGCCCCAGCGTTCGATCGCGAGTGCGACGAAGACGGTGGTGAAGCCGATCACCGAGCCGACGGAGAGATCGATGCCGCCGGAGATGATGACGAACGTCATTCCGGTTGCGACGATGCCGAGGAAGGCGTTGTCGGTGAGGAGGTTGCCGACCACGCGGGTCGAGGCAATGTTGGGGAATTGCATCGCGCAGGCCGCAAAGCCTGCCACGAGCACGATTGCCGTGATGAGGACGGGCGGCAGACCTCTCATGCTTTCGTCCTCTTCAGCCGCGTGGCGATCCCCGCGAAGCCGGACAGCTTCGGCGACTGCAACAGCAGCACTGCGAGCACCACCACCGCCTTGACCAGCAAATTGAACTCCGGCGGATAGCCCGATAGCAGAATGCCGGTGTTCATGGTCTGGATGATCAGCGCGCCGAGCACCGCGAGCACGAGGCTGAAGCGGCCGCCAAACAGCGAGGTGCCGCCGATCACCACGGCGAGGATCGCATCGAGCTCGAGCCAGAGGCCGGCATTGTTGGCATCCGCGCCCATGATGTCGGCCGCGGCAATCACGCCGGCAAGCGCGGCACAGATGCCGCACCAGACGTAGACGGCTATGATCATCGCGCGGGTGCCGACGCCGGCAAGCTCACTGGCGCGCGCATTGCCGCCGGTCGCCTCGATCAGGAGCCCGAGCGCGGAGCCGCGCACCACTGCTCCGGTGAGAATGAGCATGCCCATGGCAATCACGACCGGCACCGGCAGGCCGAGCACCGAGCCATTGCCGAGCCAGACCAGATCCGGCGAAGAGAAGGTGACAATGCGCCCCTCGGTGATGAGCTGGGCGATCCCTCGTCCCGCGACCATCAGGATCAGCGTCGCCACGATCGGCTGCATGCCGAGCACGGCGACGAGAAATCCGTTCCAGAGGCCGCAGACAAGGCCCGCCCCAAGCGCGGCGGCCAGCACGACCGGAAGGCTGTGGCTGTCGGCAAGGCTCGCCGCGATCGCGCCGCAGATGGCCATGACGGCGCCGACCGAGAGATCGATGCCGCGCGTCGCGATCACCAGCACCATGCCGAGCGAGAGCAGCGCCACCGGCGTGCCGCGGTTGAGCACGTCGATCAGGCTGCCGAACAGCCGGCCGTCCTGAAGGCGCAGATCGAAGAATTGCGGCGACACCACGCGATCGACCGCGAGAATGACGATCAGCGCCAGGATCTGGGCAAAGCCGCGGCGCGGCAACAGCGCTGTCATGTGTGAGCCTCAAGCGCAACAGCGACGCTGTCGGCGGCAATGGCCGCCAAGATGCTGCCGACGTCGATCGCCTCGCCCGCGAGTTCCTCGATATGGGCGCGATCGCGCAAGACTACGACCCGATCCGAATAGGTCACGATCTCGTCGAGCTCCGAGGAGATCACGAGCAGCGCGAGCCCGTCGTCACAGAGCTCGCGGATCAGGCGGATGATCTCGGCGTGAGCGCCGACGTCGATGCCGCGGGTCGGCTCGTCCAGCACGAGGAGCCGCGGCGCGGTCGCGAGCCAGCGCGCCAGCAGCACTTTCTGCTGATTGCCACCGGAGAGCAGACCGACGGAACGCTCGGGATCGGCCGGACGGATGTCGAGCATCTTGACGTAGCGGCGCGCGATCTCGTCCTGCTCGCGGCGCGACAGCGGCCGATGCAGGCCGCGCTTGGCCTGGAGCGCCAGCACGATGTTCTCGCGCACGCTGAGCTCGGCGACGATGCCCTCGGTCTTGCGCTCCTCCGGGCAGTAGCCGAAGCCGTGGCGGACGCCGTCGCGCGGCGAATGGAGCCACACGGGCGCGCCCTCCACCCTCGCCTGTCCGCAATCGGCGCGCTCGGCGCCGAATACCAGCCGCGCCGTCTCGGTGCGGCCCGAGCCGAGCAGACCGGCGAGACCGACGACCTCGCCATGACGCAGCTCGAGATTGAACGGCGCGACATAGCCGGCCTTGCCGAAATTCTCGAAGCTGGCACAGACCTCGCGGGCCTGATGCTCGCCCGCTGATGCCCGTGCACAGGTGGTCTCGGCCAGTTCGCGGCCGAGCATCATCCTGATCAGCTCGAGCCGGGGCAGCGAGGCGGTCTCGCGCTCGCCCACCAGGCCGCCGTTGCGCAGCACCGTGATGCGGTCGGAGATCTCGTAGACCTGGTCGAGGAAATGGCTGACGAACACGATGCCGATGCCGCGCTTGGCGAGCTGCCGCATGATGCGAAAGAGAATCTCGACCTCGTGGCGGTCGAGGCTCGCGGTCGGCTCGTCCAGGATCAGCACGCGAGCGGAGAGATCCACCGCGCGGGCGATCGCCGTGACGTGCTGAATGGCGACGGAATAGTTGCCGAGCGGTGTGGCGACGTCGATGTCGAGGCCGAAATCCGCAAGCAGGGCCTTGGCGCGGCGACGCATCTCGCCTTCGCGCACGATGCCGAAGCGCATCGGCTGGCGGTCGAGAAACAGGTTCTGCGCCACCGAGAGGTTCGGCAGCAGATTGACCTCTTGATAGACGGTGGCGATGCCCGCTGCCAGCGCAGCCTTGGCCGAGCGCGGCGCGATCTCTTCGCTGCCGATCCTGACGATGCCGGTGTCGCGCGGGAAAACGCCGGTGACGACCTTGATCAGCGTGGACTTGCCGGCGCCGTTCTCGCCGAGCAGCGCGTGGATCTCGCCGGCGCGCAGCGTGAAGTCGACCTCCCGCAGCGCGTGCACGGCGCCGAAGCTCTTGCTGATCCCGCGCACCTCCAACAGGGGGGCAGCAGGATCAAGGCTGTTCTGCATGGCGAAGTCACTCCCACGGGGACCCGCATTGAGGCGGACACCCAGCCTATGCGTTCGCGCGGCGGTTTCGAAGGGGGTGCCGGACCGCAGGCTGCGGTCCGGCGAAGCCCCGGCTCAGTAACCGAGGCCCTTCTTGCTGTCGTAGATCTTCTGCGGATCGTCCGCGGCCGTATAGAGCTTCGACTCGGTCTGGATCCATTTCGGCGGAACCGTGCCCTTGTCCTTGAAGGCCGCGACGGCATCGAGCGCGGGGCCGGCCATGTTCGGCGTCAGCTCGACCGTCGCATTGGCTTCACCGGCGACCATCGCCTTGAAGATATCAGGCACCGCGTCGATCGAGACGGTGAGAATATCCTTGCCGGGCTTGAGGCCGGCTTCCTTCATCGCCTGGATCGCGCCGACCATCATGTCGTCATTGTGCGCGTAGACCGCGCAGATGTTCTTGCCGCCGCCTTCGGCCTTGATGAAGCTCTCCATCACCTCCTTGCCCTTGGCGCGGGTGAAGTCGCCGGTCTGGCTGCGCACCACCCTCAGGTTGGCGTGCTTCGCAACGGCGGTGTCGAATCCCTTCTTGCGGTTGGTGGCGACGCTGGCGCCCACCGTGCCTTGCAGCTCGACGATGTTGCAGGGCTTGGTGCCGACGGTCTTGGCGAGCCAGTCGCCGGCCACCTCGCCTTCATGCACGCTGTCGGAGGTCACGGCGGTGAGATAGAGCTCCTTGCCGGAGGGATCGATGTCACGGTCGAGCAGCACGACCGGGATCTTGGCCTCCTTGGCTTCCTTCAGCACCGAGTCCCAGCCGGTCGAGACGACGGGCGCAAGGAAAATCGCATCGACGTTCTGCGCGATGAAGGAGCGGATCGCCTTGATCTGGTTCTCCTGCTTCTGCTGCGCGTCGGCGATCTTGAGATTGACCTGGCGCTTGGTGGCTTCCTGCTTGGAGACCGAAGTCTCGGCCGCGCGCCAGCCGGACTCCGATCCGATCTGCGAGAAGCCGATGGTGAGCTGGCCGGCATGGGCCGGCAGCGCGAGCAGCAACGCGGCCGTGGCGCTGGCCGCAAAGAGGGCTTTGAGGGTCATCAGGCGTGTCTCCCAAGATGTTATCCGGGGCGCCGATTGGTAGCATGGCACCCTCAGGCCGGCCCTTGAGGCGGCGGGAGGCACTATTTCACAGGAGGTTGGTTCCGACTAGTCATATTATTTGACTATTTGGAGGAAAACGCGCGCGAGCGGCGGCGGGCGGCTTGATGACACGCTCGGCGCGATTTTGTTCCGGTGACGCAACGATAAGATGAAGGAAATTGTGCGGGTCGGCGGGGCACCACACTCCGTCATGGCCGGGCTTGTCCCGGCCATCCACTCATACAGCACGAAGAACGTGGATGCCCGGGACAAGCCCGGGCATGAGACTTCCTGCCAACTCGCTTGTGTGAGCTGAAAACGGAGCGGCGCTAGATCAGCTTCCGCTGCGCCAAATTCTTCATCAGCGCGCCGATGCCGAAGGTCCAGGGCTCGCACTCGTCGCTGGTGCGCATGCGGTTGACGAGCTTGCCGAGTTGCGGCGCTGCGATCGTGACGATGTCGTCGCGCTTGTGGGTGAAGCCCTGCCCTGGAGCATCGCGATCCTTGACGGGTGCGAACATGGTGCCGAGGAAGAGGACAAAACCGTCGGGGTATTGATGGATCTTGCCGATGGTCTGCGCGACGAGATCGGTCGGATCGCGGCTGATCTTGCTGATCGAGGAATGGCCGTCGAGGACAAAGCCGTCGGTGCCCTTTACGTTCAGGCTGATGTCCAGCCTGCGCGCATCGTCGAGCGTGAAGGTGTCGTCGAACAGACGCAGCAACGGGCCGATCGCGCAGGACGCGTTGTTGTCCTTGGCCTTCGACAGCAGCAGCGCCGAGCGGCCCTCGAAGTCGCGCAGATTCACGTCGTTGCCGAGCGCGCCGCCGACGATCCTGCCGCGGCTGGAGACGAACAGCACCAGCTCCGGCTCCGGGTTGTTCCAGGTCGATTTCGGATGCAGGCCCGCATCCATGCCGGTGCCGACCGACGACATGGTCGGCGCCTTGGTGAAGACCTCGGCATCGGGGCCGATGCCGACTTCGAGATACTGACTCCAGGCGTTCTGGTCGATCAGCACCTGCTTCAGATGCATGGCCTGGTCCGAGCCCGGCTTGAGCTTTGACAGATCGTCGCCGATCAGCCGCGTCACTTCTTTCCGGATCGCTTCGGCGGAGGCCGGATTGCCTTTGGCGCGCTCCTCGATCACGCGCTCCAGCATCGAGATCGCAAAGGTGACGCCGGCGGCCTTCAGGGTCTGGAGATCGACCGGTGCAAGCAGCCACGGCTTCTTGGGGTCGCGTCCGTCGGGAGCGGTGTTGGCCACGATCGCTTCGAGATCGCCGATGCGCTCGCCCGCGGTCGCGGCCAGCGCCTTGGCCGGATTGTCTTCCTCGCACAGCGCGCTGACGGTCGGAAACTGCGCCGTGACGTCAAACACGCCATCACCGCGCACGGCGACCACGGCCGGACCATTGACCTGCGGCAGCCAGACGCGTCCGACCAGGGTCCCCTTCGTTCCATCCTCGGGGAGAAGGTCCTTCACCGTCAAAGTCGTCATGGTCGCGTCCTCGCTGCTTTTGAGGACCGGCCGCGTTCATAGGCGACCGATCCCATTGGCGAAGACCAATAAACGTCTGGCGGGGGAAGTCCAGAGCGGCAGGATGCCCCGCTGCTATGCCCCTGCCCGCGCCTTTCGCGCCGCGATCTGCTGCAGCGCCCAACGCGCATTCTTGCGCACATCGGGATCAGGATCATCGGCAATGACGGCCAGGAACGCCTCGCCATCGGGATGGGCGATCTCGCCGAGTGCCGCAGCGGCCTCCTTCCGCAGGTTCGCCTGATCATGATTGACACAATTGCCGATCGGGCGCACCGCGCGCTCGATCTTCATCCGGCCGAGGCTTCGGATCGCCTTCAGTCGCACCTGCCAGAACTCGTCCGCGAGACACGTGACCAGTGGGTCGGCGGCCAGCGAACCATTGACGTTGAGTCCGAGCGTTTCCGCCGCCATCTCGCGGACCATCCAGTCGGCATCCTTCAATGCTCGCGTGATCGTTTCGGCCGCCGGCTTCAGCTGCGAGAAGGCCAGCGCGCTAACGGCGGCGCGGCGGACGTGCGCGTCGGGGTCGTTGATCAGCGCAGTCAGCGCGGGGATGGATTCCTCCAGCTTGAGGAAGCCGATCACGCCGATCGCCTGCACGCGCACGGCGGCGTCCGAGTCCTGCAGCGCTTCCAGCGCCGGCTTCAGCGTGTCCTTGCAGCGCAGCTCCTTCAGTGCCCGCAGCGCGCCCATGCGAACGAAAGCGTGGGCATGCCTCACCAGCGGCAGGATGATCTCAGCACAGGCGGGATCCTTGAACTCGGCCATGCTGTCGGCCGCCGCCGCTGCGACGATCCTCTCGGGATCGACCAGCAGCTTCACCAGCGCGCTCGCGGCCTCCGGCCCGTCGAACTCGCCGAGCGCCATCGCGACTTGCTGGCGCACGCCGGCATCGGGATCGGCGACCATATTGGCGAGGTGCGCGACCGCCGCCGGGTCGCCGGAATGACCGAGCGCAATGATGGCGACGCGGCGCTCCGCAGGATCGGCGGCCTGAAGACGCTCGTCGGCGTCGTCGAGATCGTCGTAGGATTCGAACGGGCTCGACATGCTCACCTCAACAGATAGGGAATGTTGACGGTGACGGCGCCGGTCGGGCAATCGGCTTCGCAGGGCATGCAGTACCAGCACTCGTCATAGGCCATGTAGGCCTTGTTGGTCATGTCGCTGATGCGCAGGACGTCGAGCGGACAGACGTCGACGCAGACGGTGCAGCCCTTGTCGGCGATGCATTTGGCGTCGTCGACCACCACCGGAACCGACGTCTGGTATGAAGCGAGAGGCATTTGCTGTCTCCTGTTGTTCTGTTGCGGTGGGTCAGGCGGTCGCGCGGATGCGCTGCTTGTCGTAGAGGTCCTTCTCGTCGTCGGCGATCGGCACGACGTAAGGCTCGACGGCGCGCTTCTCGCTGGTCATCTTGCCGTTCTGCTTCGACAGCAGCGTGTGGCAGAACCAATTCTCGTTGTCCTTCTCCGGGAAGTCGGTGCGCCAGTGATAGAGACCCCAACGGCTCTCCTCGCGATAGAGCGAGGCGTGCGCGGCCATGTCGGCGCAATCCATGATCGACTGCACTTCGAGGGCGCGGAGCAGCTCGTGCGCGTTGCGTGCGATCATGCGCTCCTGCATGTCCTCGCGCGCTTCGGCGAGACGACGCATGCCGAGCTCGTATTTGCGCGTGACCTTCGGCGGCTGCAGATAGTCGTTGACGAGGCGGCGGGTCTTGTACTCGATCTGGTTCGGCGGAATGCCATCCTCGCGCTTGGTCGGCGCCATCACGCGGTCGCGCTCCATCGCGACATCGGCGGCGTCGAACTCGGCAAAATCATGGCTGTCGGCGAACTCCATCGCGTCGATGCCGGCGACCGCGCCGTTGGTGAAGGCGCCGAGCATGTAATTGTGCGGCACACTCGCCATGTCGCCGGCAGCGTAGAGGCCGGGCACGGTGGTACGGGCGTTGTCGTCGACGAACACGCCGGAGGCGCTGTGGCCGGAGCAGAAGCCGATCTCGGAAATGTGCATCTCGATGGACTCGCTGCGGTAGTCGACGCCGCGACCCTGCTGGAACAGGCCGCGCGTCGGTCGCTCGACCTTGTGCAGCGTGGACTCGATCTCCGAGATGGTGTCGGGGTGGAGGTGCTTGAGCTGAAGGAACACAGGGCCCTTGCCCGACAGCAACTCGTTGTAGAACTCCAGCATCATCTGGCCGGACCAGTAGTCGCATTCGATGAAGCGCGAGCCCTCGTTGTTGGCGGTGTAGGCGCCGAAGGGACCGGCGACATAGGCACAGGCCGGGCCGTTGTAGTCCTTGATCAACGGGTTGATCTGGAAGCATTCGAGGTTCGCGAGCGCGGCACCGGCGTGATAGGCCATGGCGTAGCCGTCGCCGGAATTGGCGGCGTTCTCGTAGGTGCCGAACATGTAGCCGGAGGTCGGCAGGCCGAGGCGACCGGCGGCACCCATGCAGAGGATCACGGCCTTGGCCTTGATCACCAGCATCTCGGCCGTGCGGGTGTTGACCGACACTGCCCCGGCGATACGGCCGTCGGCGGACTTCAAGAGCCGCGTCGCCATGTAGCGGTTCGAGATCAGGATGCGGGCGCGGCGAAGCTGGCGATAGAGCGCCTTCTTCACGGTTTCGCCATTCGGCATCGGCAGCACGTACGTGCCGATGTGGTGCACCTTCTTGACGGCGTAGTCGCCGTTCTCGTTCTTCAGGAAGCGGATGCCGAAGCTGTCGAGCTCCTCGATGATCTTGTAGCAGTTCTGCGCGTATTTATAGACCGCCTTCTGGTCGACGATGCCGTCGTTGGCGATGGTGATTTCCTTGGTGTACTGCTCCGGCGTCGCATAGCCGGGGATGACGGCGTTGTTCAAGCCGTCCATGCCCATCGAAATCGCGCCGGAGCGCTTGACGTTGGCCTTTTCGAGCAGGACGACGTTGGCCTTCGGGTTCTTCAGCTTCGCTTTCAGCGCCGCCATCGGGCCGGCCGTGCCGCCGCCGATCACCAGCACATCGCAGGAAACCTCCGAAAGTCCGTCGACGATCTGATCTAGTGACATCACTTGCTCCTGGTTCGCCGATCTTCGGCGCCTTTGCATCAGACTTGTTCAGGGGGCGCCGCGGCGATAGCAATTAGTTGTCGCCGGACAGCGATTTGCGCCTCAGCGCTCGACAAAGGCCTTTTCGATGACGAAATGGCCAGGCTGGCTATGGTTGCCCTCGACAAAGCCGCGTGCAGAGAACATGGCGGGGAGTTCCTCGAGCATTGCCGGGCTGCCGCACAGCATGATGCGGTCGTTCCTGATATCGAGGCCGGGTTGCCCGATGTCGTCGAACAGCTGGTTCGAAGCGATCAGGTCGGTGATGCGGCCCCGGTTCCGGAACGGCTCGCGAGTGACGGTCGGGTAGTAGACCAGCTTGTCGCGGATCAGCGGGCCGAAGAACTCGTGATCGCGCAGGCCCTCGACGACGTGCTCACCATAGGCCAGTTCCGAAACCTGGCGGCAGCCATGAGCCAGCACGATGGTCTCGTAATTCTCGTAGACGTCGGGGTCCTTGATCAGGCTGGCGAATGGAGCAAGGCCCGTTCCGGTCGAGAGCAGCAGCAGGCGTTTTCCCGGAATGAGGTTACCGGTGATCAGCGTGCCCGTGGCCTTGCGGCCGACCAGGATGATGTCGCCCTCCCTGATCTTCTGCAGGCGCGAGGTCAGCGGACCGTCCTGCACCTTGATCGAGAAGAACTCGAGCGCCTCCTCGTGATTGGCGCTGGCCATGCTGTAGGCTCGCATCAACGGTTTACCCTCGACCTCCAGCCCGATCATGGCAAACTGGCCGTTCTGGAAACGAAAGCCGGGATCGCGCGTCGCGGTGAAGCTGAACAGGGATTCGGTCCAGTGCCGGACCGACAAAACCGTTTCCTTCTGAAATGCGCTCATCATCTCTCCTTGTCGATGCGGCCAAGGTCACGGAGAGCGCGGACTCCGGCAATTCGGAAGTGAGATTCCCGGTCGATTAGTTTCACATTTCGCGGGCGGTGATCGAAGGCGAGGCACGCGGTCAGGCCCGCGCCGGCAATTAGTTGCTATTCGCGCACGCCTGCGCCGACATAGAGAGGAGTCGGAGGTTCCTCATGACCATGACTCTGGTGGCCCCGACCGTGTCCGAGTACGAAGCGAGCGATGATCTCGCGACGTTGCTCGTCCGCACCGCGCAGGACGACGCGCTGAGCGTGCCCGCCGAAAAACTTCGCCTCTCCTGCAAATGTGCTCACTGCACCCGCGCCCGCTTCGACGGCCGCTTCCCGGAGACATTTCCGGGGATTGCGATCACCGAGATCGGCGATCTCGGCTACGGGCTGAACATCGCGTTCTCGGACGGACATAACAGGGGGATCTATCCGAAGAACTATTTGCTGAGTTTGGCGGGGCGCTAAGGCCCGACCGTTGCCCTTGCTCCACTGGATTCCCCGCGAAGGCGGGGAATCCAGTACGCTGCGGCCTCTCCGTAACCCATTGCTGTCTCTGGAATACTTGATCGCCCGCCTTCGCAGGCGATGACAACGGAGTAAATCTGGCACGGACATTGCTCCTCTTTAGAACGGTTTGAACGTTCCGGAGGCAGATGATGTTGCAGGCGGCGAATGTGGTTCGCGGGGCCGTTCCCGCGACAGTCCGGCCTGCGGGCAGCTCCTCGCTGCTGCTCACCGAGAACCAGCAATGGATCGGCGGTCCACCACCGCTGATGGATAAGCTCTCGCCGCGCGAGCGGGAGTTGGTGCTGAAGCAGGGCCGGCGAAAGGTGCTCAATCGCGGCCAGACGCTGTTCAGCCAGGGCGGGAAGCATGACGGCATCTGGTTGATCGAGAGCGGGCGCATCCGGGTGTTCTACACCTCGCCGCTCGGGCGCGAGATCACGCTCGCCTATTGGCATGTCGGTAATTTCGTCGGCGGTCCCGAAGTGTTCGAAGGCACCGTGCATCAATGGTCCGGCGTCGCATCCAGCAATTGCAGCGTGGTGCACCTGCCCGGCAAGGAGCTGCGGTCCCTTGCCGCGGAGATCCCGAACCTTGCGATCGGCCTCATCGAAGGCCTCACCTTCAAGGGCAAATGCTATTCGGCGCTGGCGCAGATGCTGGGAACGCGCTCGATCACCCAGCGCCTTGCGCACCTGTTGCTGCATCTCGTCGAACTCTACGGCGTCGACGACGCCGACGGCACCGTGATCGCCGCGGCTTTCACCCATGCCGATATCGCCCACATGGTCGGCGCCACCAGACAATGGGTCACGATCAGCCTCAAGCGCATGCAGGAGAAGGGAATCGTTTTGACCAAGCGCTCGCAGATCGTGGTCTGCCGCACCGACGTGCTGGAGGAGATGCGCGGCCACGGATCCGATTAGAGGAATTTGCGGCCAAGGCCGATGCACAGGCAAGCGGCTTTATAGTGCAGGACTGCTCAAGGAGTATGCAATCACCTTTTCCCGGCAACTAATCGACTGCCGTCGTCATTCCGGATTTGCCGTGTCCCCTCCCTCACCCAATCATGGCGACCACAGCACATCCAACCGAATGAGGATGAGAATGGTCCGCCATCTTCCCACGCTCTCGATCGCGATGTCGGTAACGTCGCTGGCGCTCCTCGTCACGCAGCCGGCCTCGGCGGAAACCGTCACGCTCGGCATCGGAACGCAGGACACCACGACCAACACGGTGACCGCCGGCGTCGTGATCCGACAGCTTCATCTCCTGGAGAAGTATCTGCCGAAGGACGGCAAATACGCGAACATCAAGTTCGAGCTGGAGTGGCAGAACTTCACCTCCGGTCCGCCCGTCACCAACGCGATGATGGCGAACAAGCTGCAGATCGGCATGATGGGCGACTACCCGCTGATCGTGAACGGCTTCACCTTCGAGAGCAATCCGGAGAGCAAGAGCCGGCTGATGGGCATCGCCGCCTACAGCCTCTCCGGCTCGGGCAACGGCCTCGTCGTCCACAAGGATTCGCCCTATTACGATCTCGCCGATCTCAAGGGCAAGCTCGTCAGCGTCCCCTTCGGCTCCGCCGCGCACGGCATGGTGCTGAAGGCGATGCAGGATCGCGGCTATGCGTCGGATTTTTTCCAGCTGGTCAGTCAAAGCCCAGAGGTCGGCTCGACCAATCTCCAGGAGAAGAAGATCGACGCGCACGCCGACTTCGTCCCCTTCGCCGAGCTGCTGCCGTTCCGCGGCTTCGCGCGAAAGATCTTCGACGGCGTCGAGACCAATCTGCCGACCTTCCACGGCATCGTCGTCCGCACCGATTTCGCAGAGAAATATCCGGAGGTCGTCGTCGCCTATTTCAAGGCACTGATCGCCGCCAACCAGTGGCTGCGCGACGACCCCAAGCTTGCCGCGGAAAAGATCCAGGAATGGACCGGCATCAACAAGGAAGTCGTCTACATCTTCCTGGGGCCCAGCGGCAACATGACGACTGACCCGACAGTCAAGCCGGCGCTGATCGATGCGGCCACGACCGACGTCAAGGTGCTGCAAAATCTCGGCCGCATGAAGGAATTCGACCCGAAGAAATGGGTCGACGACAGCTACATCCGCAAGGCCTATGCCGAGATGAAGCTCGACTACGACGCGCAGCTCGCGAGCACCAAGAACTACGAGATCTCGGGCGAGGACGCCTTCTGCAAGAAGCCGATCGCAGATCCCCGCAAGGCCGGCGAGGTCTGGGTCGATGATGCCGGCATCATGCCTTTCTCGTCCGCGGCTTGCACCCTCGGCGCCTATGCCGACTACAAGGCCAAGGGCAAGAAGATCAACGTCGCTTATGTCTTCGACACCACGCGCGGCATCAAGCTGTTCGCCGACCAGGCCTTCTTCGCGGTCGGCAATGGCGACGTCGCGCCGTTCCTGCTGAAGAAGGACGCCGAAGCCTATGCAGCCAAGATCAGCGGCAAGGTGCTCGGCTTCGACGACGCGGTGAAGGCCGCCGTCGGCGGAGGCAAGACGTGAGCAGTCCCGCCCTCGCAAGACATCCCGAGGACAGCATGCCGGCAACAGCACTTGCAGAGGCGGGCTCCGCGCCCGCCGTCGTCACCCCGCCCACAGCGCCGCCTTCCTTCGGCACACTCGCGCTGCGCTGGTACCGGCTCAACCGGGCCGGCCTGCGCGCCATCGCGATCGGCGTGATCTCGCTGCTCGCCTTCCTGCTGGTCTGGCACCTGCTCACCACCTATCGCGTGGTGTTCTTCGTACGCTTCACCAACGTGCCCTCGCCGCTCGCGGTCTATGCGAGCTTCAACAAGGCGATCCACGATCCCAAATTCCTGATGCACATCCTGCTGAGCTGCCGGCGCATCTTCATCGGCTTCTCGCTCGCGGCCATCGTCGGCGTGCCGCTGGGCCTGATCATGGGACGCTTCAAGCTGGTGCACGAGATCATCTTCCCCGTGGCCGAAGTGCTGCGGCCTATCCCGGCAATCGCCTGGGTCCCGATGGCGATCATGCTGTGGCCGACCAACGAGCAGAGCATCGTCTTCATCACCTTCCTGGGCTCGTTCTTCCCGATCCTGGTCAACACGCTGCACGGAATGTCGCTGGTCGATCCCGTGCTGGTGCGGGCGGCGCAATGTCTCGGCGCGCGCGAGCGCTCGATCTTCCGCGAGGTGTACTTCCCGGCCTCGCTGCCGCACATCTTCACCGGGCTCACGGTCGGCATGGGCGTCGCATGGGTGTCGCTGATCGCTGCCGAGATGATCTCAGGCCAGTACGGCATCGGCTACTTCACCTGGGAGGCCTATTCGCTGGTCCAGTATGCCGACATCGCGCTCGGCATGATCGCGATCGGCGTGCTCGGGCTCGGATCGAGCGTCCTGATCAGGGGCGCGGGACGTTTGGTGATGCCGTGGAGCGCAAAATGAGCGAGGTCTCGGTCAACACGCCGAAAGGCCATATCGAGGTCAAGAACTTCTCCCTCGCCTACGAGACCATCGAGGGCGCGGTGCAGGCCGTCACCGACACCCAGATCCACGTGAAGCCCGGCGAGTTCGTCTCGATCGTGGGCCCGTCCGGCTGCGGAAAGTCGACGCTGCTCAATGCGGTCGCCGGCTTTCTCAAGCCCACGACCGGCATCGTCACCGTCGACGGCGAACGTGTGAATGGTCCCAGCGCCGAACGCGGCATGGTGTTCCAGCAATATTCGCTGTTTCCCTGGAAGACGGTGCGCGAGAACGTCGAGTTCGGCCTGAAGATGCGCGGCATGCCGCGCTCCCAGCGCGAGCGTGCCGCGCGCACGCTGCTCGGGCTCGCAGGTCTGGAGGCCTTCGAAAAGCACTATCCGGAAAGGCTCTCCGGCGGCATGAAGCAGCGCGTCGGCATCGTCCGCGCGCTCGCCACGGGGCCGAAGGTGCTGCTGCTGGACGAGCCGTTCGGCGCGCTGGACGCGCAGACGCGCGTCATCATGCAGCAGATCCTCACCAACATGTGGCAGCGGCTGAAGATCTCGGTGCTGTTCGTCACCCACGACATCGACGAGGCGATCTTCCTCTCCGACCGCGTCTATTGCATGACCGCGCGTCCCGGCTCGATCAAGGCTGAGATCCCAATCCCGCTGGAGCGGCCGCGGCAGCAGTCGATGATGATGTCGTCGGAATTCCTGGCACTCCGCCGCGGGCTGATGTCCCTGATCCGCGAGGAGAGTTTGAAAGCGATGGGCGGCGAGATCAGCGACATGGGCCTGCAGGGTCTGAACATAGAGCTGCACGGCCATTCGCTGGCGGATGTGATCTAGAGCTTCGGTTCTGATTGAATCAGAACCGAAGCTCTAGATTCTTGTTTTGACGCGTTTTCTTCACGCGAACCGGTGTCCACTT